>DKUR01000025.1 GCA_002490775.1 Lachnospiraceae bacterium UBA7199
CATTGAGATTCCGAGAAGTTATATATATTAAATCTTTATTTCCTTGTCTCTGGCTGATGCACAAGTAAATTTTTATTGATAAAATCTTAACATACTCTTTTGGCAAAAACAAGTTACCTATAATGCATGTTCACAATAGCTCCTTCTTTATGCTTAAAAACAACGGATGCCAGCCAGCTTATTGTAACAGAAAAGCAGGTTCCGAAGAACCTGCCATCCATAGTATAATTAATTATGCGGCTAACTAATAACACTTCTAAAAATCACACCGAACCTGGTGAATCTTATCAACTGGTTTTACCATTAAGTTTGGAAGTTTTGCTTTCCGAATCGGAATCAGGTTTCCAGTCAAATTTAGGCTTAGGACAATCATTCTTGTTGTACCATACAAGGCTAACCGCATTTTCCGGCTGATCCGGTAAATTCTGAGACTCACATATATTGCCAAGAGAGTTTGAATTGTTGGTTACATTAAGTGAATACTTCTGCATAAAAAATTCCTCCACTTTTTAAAACCGCTCCATTAAAGTTTCATAATAAAATAATTTGTGTTTGCTTCCTTTTTTACTATAATGATCCACCAAATACTGCAGCGCATCCAGATAAAGCATATCCAATTTCCCTTCTTTATCTATGATCCACTCATACCCTTCTTCTTCAAAAAGAGTCCCCTGATAAAGTGGAATCGCTGATTCTAATGCTTTGATATTTTCCTTGTCACGTATACAGTGAGTAAAATCTGTCAGATCACTATGTACATTATCCAAATGAAGCTGAATAATATTCCGCCTGCACTCCAAATGGAAGGGAATTGGCATATTATGAATTTTATCCACCAGCTTATACAGGCTGTCTGCACTATGCTTTGGATCATGGTCACTCCAAAGAGCATCACATACAATAGTCTTTTTCACGGAGCGTCCTTCATAAGTCATAAGGAAGGCGATCAACTCCCTTGCTTTTTCTGAATTCATTAAACTGCCCATTTCCCTGTCCCCCACTTTAATGGACAGTCTGCCAAAACAGTCTATTGTAATTTTTTCGTTTTTCATCTATTTTGGTTCTCCATAGGCAAATGCCCGGATAATGCTGCTATCCGGGCACTTGTATAACCTGTGCAGCTTATCTTTTTACTTCCCAGGTGTTGTCATTCTTTAAGATTGCTTTCATGGCATAAACATCCGGTTCAAAAATAATTTCTGCTGTGTTGGTCAGGGATTCAATGTCCATAACTTCCCCTTTTTCATAGGTTCCAAATACTACCCAGTATTTGGGATGAGGTGTGAAGGCGAAATTATAGTTTGGCGTTGCAGTTACTGCAAATGTGCCGCTGCCGGACATACCAACACCAACGGAGGCCTCGCCATGAGGGACAGTCTGGTCTGTATAAATTCCAAGGGTTCCTGATTTTGTTGTTCTGCTGGTCTCTGTAAAGCGGTATGCTCCTGCTTCCTTTGTAAAGCCGATAGAATTCTTCGTGATATCAGAGGGCTCCGTATCAATTGTCTGGGACGCCTTAAAGGTAACTCCGGGAATCAGTTCGCCCTGACGGGACCATACGAAATTGTATTTGATGCTCCAGTCAAATTCTACTGTAGTCCCAGGATGAGCAGGCTCGCTGAACCATGCAAGGCTGACCATATTTTCAGGCTGATCCGGCAGCGTCTGGAACACACAAATGTTCCCGAAAAGGTTTGAGTTGTTAGTTACTCTAAGTGAATACTTCTGCATAAGAAAATTCCTCCATTCTTTTTTTATTTGTTTGTCATAACAGTATGCAATCCGGCCGAATGCAAGATTAACATAGCATAAAGTTTTGGAATTCAATCGGAATTTGATTGTATTTCGTTATACCATTCGTTTTTCCAATAAAAACGTTTATTGAATTATATATCTTCCAAACAATGCACAATGATCGCTTCCATTTATCGAACTTATATCTGTTTCCGAATATTCCCATAGCAGAGGAAGTCCCTCATCATCTCCGTCCAGCACTTCTCCGCACAAATAATCCATTGCAGGGGAAGTTAATATATGATCATATCGATTGTTGATCAGCGATCGAAGAAGTGGATAGTTCGGCATTTCTTCCTGAAGCAGATTAAAATCTCCGGCAAGAATTGTCAGTGTCTCCGGATGCTGATTTAAAAATTCAGCCAGTTTTTCAGCACAAACATAACGAATACCCGGCAGTCCAAATGCATTGTGGAAGTTGATTAGGCGTATCTGTACCCCATTCTTTTCCACTTCAATGAAATAGGGGGAACGTATTACAGTGGAGCCACTATACTGCGCAGGATCCCACACCGGAATATATCCTGCATTTTCACCCACCGTCCAATCACTTTTTGCTGCAAAAAGATAGCAGTCTCCCCGTCCACAGCTCTGCTCCCTGAATTTAAACACATTGTAGCCTAAAGGCTCCAATAAGGCACGGTACAGAGAATCCTTATTATCTTTTGCCGAGCTCTCCTGCAGAAGGATAAAGTCCACCTCCTGTCCTTCATTCTTGTTATCCTTAAGCCACCCCAGCACATGCTTAAGATAATCCTTTGTTTTTTCGTTTTCGCCACGGACATTCCATGACAATACTGATAATTCCATACAAATTACCTCCTTTTTTTTCTTGTATCATAAAAAAGGATGCTGGAAATCAAACAGACCTGTGAAACCCTTTCTACTTAATAAAATTTTATCGCAATCACCTGGGGAAAACAATTTACCTATAATGCATGTGAATATTGATACTTATGCTATTTTTTTACATATATTTAATTTAATGCTTGTTTTATAATGTTATTATCTATATGATTATGGTATAGGAGGATTATACATGATTAAGGAATATCTGAATTCACTGGAAAAGAATTATGGTTATACGGGAAATTGGCAGCCAAATTGTTCTCTTCAAGTAGGAAGCTGGGCTGATGTAGAACACGACTTTTTACTATGGCTCAAGGAACTTGTAGGAATACATTCTAAAAGCCGGGAAATTAATGAAAATCTTCACAGCATAATGGCAGGTTCTCTCGGAGAACTGAACTTAAAAAAAGAAAAATAGCACCTATGACTCTGTATCATAATGTGTCTATAGACATAGGCGGATCTTGTCAGCCTGTCAGTATAAAAGCCCAAAAAAAGGGAGGATTTTTTGCTGTTTTTCAAGATATCTATGCACAACGCGCTGATCCCATTTTGTTTAAAGAAAAATTAGAGAAATTGAATAAAGCATCCATTGCAGTCGTATCTGGAGTTATGATTGTAAAAAAAGGATTTCTTGTAGTATTTAACAAGAATTCAGCATCCATTGCCTTGTCTGGGGATTGTTCATTAGATACATTGATAAATCATCCGGCATTGCTGCATTCGAATCTTGATATATCCTACAATACCGATGGCGTTGTTATGTTTCAGGCTGAACCCGCCAGACCACTTATGCCATTTGTAACAATTCACATTGCCGAACATGCAAAACAAAACGGATTTGATGGTCATTCTTCTCTTTTGGAAGAGGGCTATGATATTACACCATTTTCTTATACAGATTTTTTTAGCCAAATTAAAGAGCAATTAACCTAAAATCAATTATTTTGAATGAATTTAATGTATGAATAACGAAACTTTTGAATTAGAGCAAAAAATAAAAGCTTTGGGCCCCTACTTTGACGCAGGCATTCACTTTCTAAAGAAATTTTCTGACCATGTGAAATTATCAGAAAATGATCAAATATTTGAGACATCTGCGCGTGTCGTTTATCCAAACATTGTATTATTAGATAATCCATATCCAATCATACAATGTAATAAGCGTTCTTTTTTTAAACAAAAGCAAATAGAGATTTCTTATGGCATTTTTGCCATACTCGGTATGCTGGGAGTTTTTGAAGAAACAACAAAAATGATTATTATGTATGGCCTGCCTTACGAAGAAACATGGAAAGGCTATAAGGAAAAACTAATATCCTGCACAAAGAATGCCTTACATTATCTTGAACAGACTTATAATTCCCCATCAGGAAGCATTGTCAGTATGCCTGAAATGACAATGCATCATGATATTTATTATGAAGCCCTTAGATTTATTGTAGGTCACGAATTATCTCATTACCTTGATTCGTATATCAAATATGATTATCGGGAACTACAGCAGCACGTTATCAATGAAGTATGTTATGGCCTGCTTAAAAGTTTGCAAAGAACACGATATAAAAAATATGCAGACAAATTTATTAACGACTTAATCAATGATCCTAATGACTACGCCCTTAATTCCCAAAATATGGTGGAAGAAGTTTTGGCTGATTACGAAGGTTATGTATATTTGTGGTCTCTGCCCTCTGATCCATATAAAATAGTAAAACATAATACGGGAGTCAGTATTGCATTTATTGTATTAAGACTTATGGAATATTTTGAAAACACGGTACAGAAAAAAGGAAAGCAAACCTTCTCAATCCCTGTTAAATGGAGGGAAATTTTCCTTATAAGTTTATTACATAACAGACATTATGATAAATATGATTCTATTATGGAATATTTGAACGCCGAGTGGATGACATATCAAGTGTTGGACTCTCTATTTGAGCAGACTATTTCAGAAATCAAATCAGAAAATTTACGAAATGAAAAAAAAGAATGTTCCGCGGGGCAAAACAAAGATTTTTCAGCAGAATTATCTACTTGCAATGTCCTGATTCAAAAACTGCAGAAAGCTTCCCCTTCAGAAGTAGAAGATCTTTTCACTAAAATTAATAATATATTTAATGAGAATTCATCCGATGACCAGTTTTATAGATCCTTCCCTGCAGCAGAACTAGCTGAGGCATTATGTAGGATCGGCTATGCTTTTTACGAAAATAATGTAAATGAAGCTGCATATATATGGTGGTTCCGTGCCGTTACTTTTTTTGATGTTTCGGATGAGCCCGAAAGACTTCTGGAGGCAGATTGTTACTATTATTTAGGAAAAATTTGCTGTAGCGACGGTCAGTATGAGCAGGCCGCTTCATGGTATGGTCAGTCCTTATCTATAAGGCAAAATCACCCTCGTCTTTCCGCTCAGGATAATGCAGAATTAAACTTATCTTTTGCCGGTGCCCTTATTGATAGTGGGCAGTATGATTCAGCCTCGAAAACTTTACAGGAAATGCTTACTTACACAGAAGATACATATACTATCATGGAAATATACAGGAAAATGGGCATTATAAGTGAACAATGTAATGATAATGAAAGCGCTTTGAGCTGGTTTAAACAGGCGCTTTCGATAGCCGATTCCATGTTTGGACCGGAAAATTCGGATTCTGCCACTTTTTATAACAGTATTGGAATCATTTATTATAACATGGAAAATTATGATGATTCAGAAAAGTATCTGACAAAATCCTATCATATAAAGAAGAAGATGCTTGCTCCAGATCACATTTCGCTCACAAATACCATGCACAGTCTGGGAATACTTGAAACAAGAAGACAACGCTATGATAAGGCAATTGAATGGTTTAAACAGGTATTGGATATACGGCTGCGCACATTGGGCAGCCATCATCCAAGAGTAGCTGATACCTACCAGGCTATGGGAATCGTATACTATTTTACTAAAGATTATAATACGGCCTTAAAGTACCATAAACGAGCATACACTATCTTAAAAAGTACACTTGGCATAGAACACGAAAATACCATAAAGGCAGATAAAAATATTGATTTGTGCTTGGAGGAACTGGCAAAAGAGGAATAAAATTTTCACACTGCACTAACCTTTCACCGCCCCCGCGGTCATCCCTCCAATAATATATTTCTGTAAAAACACATAAAATATCAGTTCCGGCAGCATAATCATCAAACTGGCGGCAATGATACCGCTGTAATCCATAGAATACTGCCCCTTAAACATAGATGTCATCAAAGATACGGTATTTAACTTGTCATTTTGAATAAAGGTAGATGCAAAAGGAAATTCATTGTAAATATATACCGCATTAAAAATTATAATAGTTACAAAGGTAGGCTTCATCACCGGAATCACCACCCTGGTGCACAGCCCCATAAGCCTGCATCCGTCAATCACCGCTGCCTCTTCAAGCTCCTCTGGAATCCCTCTTAAAAAGCCCACAAAAAGCAAAGTATTAAATGAAATATTTACCGCAATATATGGCAGGATAAGTCCGGCTCTGGTGCCCAGAATGCCAAGCAGCGAATCAATCCGGTAAATGGGAAAAAGCAGTACATAAACCGGAATGGCAATTCCCATCAGCAGATAAAAATATAGGTAATCTGCCGTATTTTTTCTTTGAAAGGTCATACGTGCAATGGCAAAGGAGCTCATAAAGGTAATTGCCACACTAAAAAATGTTGCTATGATCACAATAAAAATGGTGTTAAAGTACATTCTTCCAAAATCAATGGTATCCATTGCCCTCTGATAATTTCCAAAGCTCCAAACTTCCGGCAGCGCCAGCGGCGCGTTTACAATTGTCTGATTTGTCTTAAAAGAAAGCAGCACCGACCACAGAATGGGAAGCGTGGAAATAACAAGAATAGCTGCAACCAGCATATAAAATAAAATTCTTTTGAGGGAAATATTCTTTTTTATAGCCAAATTCATTTCTGCACATCTCCTTCCCTCTTCTGCTTTCTGGCCACGATCCTGATATATGCAAAGGAGCCGATGATAGAAAGCGTCAAAATCATAACTGCAATGGACATGCCATATCCATATCTTCTGGAGGTAAAAACAGTAAAATACATGTAAGAGGTCAAAAGCTCCGACTGATGGGCCGGCCCGCCTCCTGTCATCTGATAAACAAGCTCATAGATCTTAAACACGCCAGTGATGATAAGAACTGTATTAATAATAATGGTTTCCTTCAGCATGGGGATCGTAATAAAAAACGCTTTTTGAAATCCGTTTGCACCATCTATGGCGCACGCCTCATACATTTCCCCCGGAATCGTTTTGATTCCGGAGAGAAATATGGTTGCATGGAAACCCAGCATCTGCCAGGTAAACACCAATGCCAGAGAAAGAGGCGACCATTTGGTTCCACCGATCCATTCAATTGCCAGCACATCAAGTCCAATACTCCTTAAAAGGCTGTTCAGCATCCCATAATTGGGGTTCAAAATATATCCCCAGATAATTCCAATAATAATAGGGGCAATCACATAAGGCGCAAAGATGATCATCTTAAAAAATGCATTTCCCTTAAAATTCACATTCATGATAAGCGCCACCAGAAAAGAACCCACAAGAAGGAAAATCGTACTCAAAACCAGCACAAGCAGCGTATTGCGAAGGGCAATCAAAAACAGCTTATCGCCAAACATTCTGCTATAATTGCTTATCCCTGTAAATTCTGCCCTTCCAAGTCCACTATATTCCGTAAAGCTATAGTATACCGCAATAAATACCGGAATAATGATAAAAATACTGTATATAAGCAGGGTTGGGAGCAGCATAAATGCTTTTGCTTTTTTTGTACTTAACCAATGCATAGGCTATCTCTCCGCCATATGCAGATCTTCTACGTACTGGGCTGCTTCCTGCGGTGTATAAACGCCTGTCATCACCCCAAAGGTAGCATCAAAATAACCATAAGCCACTGTTGTTGACATAGAATTAAAGGGTTCTGTCACTGCATCCCAGTCGTCATTTAAAGCTGTAATCATGGCTGCCAATACTGGATGTGTCTGTGAATCTATGGTGCCGTTATATTTGGAGCAGGGCAATGCTGAGGTATCTTCTGCAATGATCTTAGTCCCCTCTTCTCCGTAGTAAAACTGCCAGAACTTCATAATTGCATCCAAAAGCGCAGGATCTTCGGCCGCCTTTGCGGATACCACATACACACCGCCGGATGCCTTAATTCCAATCTGCTGAGGATATTTGCTGTCTGAAAAAGTAGGTCCCCAGAAAAATCCAATGTTCTGTGCCATATCGCTGCTTTCAAAATCGCCGATATCCCATGCACCTGTATTGAACATTGCTGCATTTCCTCCAAGGAAGCGTTCCTTTGCCTCAAAGTAGCCAATGTTTGCGATGTCCTCTGTAAAGGTACCATTATCACGCATTTCTTCTACTTTCTCAAAATAATGGATAAAATCGTCGTTTGTCCACTTAATATTTCCTGCATTTAAATCTTCCAGCTTTTCAAAGAATCCATATCTTGCAATCATTGTCTCAAAAGCCCAGATACTGTAATTATCCTGTGCACCTACAGTCAAAGGAACAATCCCTTCCCCTTTCAGTTTATTTACTGCGTCCGTAAACTCTTCGTAGGTAACAGGCGCTTTTTCGATTCCTGCCTGTTCAAACAGCTCTTTATTATAGAAAAATCCTACCATCATAACTTCGCTGGGAATTCCGTAATCCCTGCCTTCTACGGTGCAGGAATTTACCAGTCCCGGAAGCAGACTGTCATTAATACCATATTCGTTTAAAACATCTGTCAGATCAAAAAGATATCCGTTTTGGGCAAATTCCTTTGCAGGCGCCTGCTCCAGCCAGAAAATATCCGGCAGATTATTTTCTCCTGCAAGCAGCGTCATCTGGGTATTATGCTCGGAAACTTCCTTGCCCGTAATCTCAACATGAATATTAGGGTAAATCTCCTCAAAAGCCTGAATAATTTTCATCATATGAGGCTCCTGGGCTTCAATATTGGCAACATGCTCTGAAAAATGAATGGTGACATCCGATCCTGCTGCTTCCTGATCTGTAGTCTCCTGCCCTTCCTGCGCTGTTGTATCCTGTGCTGCCCCATTGGCGCTGTCCTTTGCTCCATCTTCAGCCTCTGTCTGCTTCGCTCCGCAGCCTGACGCTAATAGCAGCGCTGTAATACTGATCATGCTGATTGCTTTTTTCATTAATCCTGTTCTTTTCATTCAACCTTCCTCCATTCTTTCCTCTATGGTAATTCCGTCTAACGTGCCATAGAGTACATCAATTGTTTTTTCCAGTTTCCCGTTTACCTTCTTTTGGCTGTACACGCCCCACGCCTTTCCACAGATAAAGAAGCTGGACACCTCTTCCTCATCAATAACCGGGTGAAAGCTTAAAGTCCGCCGGTACATATCACTTTTTTGTCCTAGCAGTGCGTTTAACACACCCCAGCTTGCCATTGCCCTGCTGTAATGATGGCCTGACTCCACCTCGCTAAAGGGATTCCGCTTATATCCGTCATAGCGGTCACGCACCGATTTGATGATGGTAAGCCCCTCCTCAAGGCAGCCTGTATAAATCAGGTTTACCGCCGCCTCATACTCTACTCCCGTCCACACTTCTCCTGCATAGGATAAGGGGAACTTAGGCCTTCCGCCCTCCGGCCATGTGGCAATCACCAGTCCATGTTCTTCATTTAACGCATAGGCCCTATGGACAGAATCCGTATGGTAAAAATCCGTCATATAATTATATTGAAATACTGCCTTCATTGCGGATCTTATATGTTCCTTGGGAAGAATTTCACCAATTCCCGCCATATATGCAAGGAACTGTCCCAGAAGCTGATCAGAAAGACATCCTTTGCCAAATTGATATTTATATTTATCAATTTCTTCCTGTACCTGAATATAGTATTCCCCATTAAACATTAACGCATCTGCCCGTATCTTTCCCCTTTGAAATTCTTCTTCATACTTATTTTTATGGGAAACATCTCCCAGAATATCAGCCATTTCCGCACAGCACTTAAGCGCCGCAAGGAAAATACTGTCAGTCATGGGATTCGGTCCGTAAAATTCTATATCATAGGTGGTGTTCTGCTGTCCGTCCAGTACTCCGTCATGGTCTAAATCCCACTGCCTCATAGAGTAATCCATTGCAGCAGATGCCTTGGGCCAGATTTTCCTTAAAAATTCTATATCTCCAAGATTCTTAAAATCCCGGTAGATTCTGACAATACTTCCCAGTTCTCCGTCACAGGCAGGCACCATAGCATACCGCTCTTGGTCAAATACTGAAAACATTCTGGTGGACATACATCCTTCTTCATCTGTTTCCCGCAAAAACTCTACATTCCGCATGGTCTTTTCCAGCTCTGGAAACAAAAAGGCTACTGTCTGCTCGTAATTCCACACATGAGGTACACTTCCGTAGCCACAGCCAATATCATCCCGGATTCCTTCAAAACCGGCAAAGGTTCCATCCTCCAGCCAGAAACAAAGATTGCTCCGTAAGTTAGTTATATTGGCAGTCAGCGCATCAATCACGTAGTAAGGAAGTGTCGTTCTTTGAAACATTGCTTCTTTAAAATCCCTGCTTCCTTTTTCCAGACGCTCCATATGCTGGTAAACATATTCTCCCACTTCCCATGCATTTTTAAACCTTGCTGCATAGTGATTTCTGACCGTACCGTATTCTCCCTTTAAAAATTTATCATAGTCCTCGTCAAACTCAATCCAGGCCTTTACCCGGTTGGGAAAATACCAGCTAATCACAAACTCAAATGTCCTTTCTTCTCCCGGCTTTAAAACTTGCCAGGTGCCGATGGAACCAATCTTTTCCCGCCTTTTTAAAAAGCTGAAATTATGAAACTGGGCAAATTCACAGCCCACGCTCTCCGATTTTGTTTCCTCCTCAAGCAGTCCATCTTCGGTAAAATCATCCCAAAAATCCTGAATACCATCCACCCATTCCCCATCAAACCATTCTGTCTTGTATGTCACATTTTCCTCGTTCATCATGATCGCCATATTTCCATAACGAAGATGATCTTCTGAAAGTTCTTCCGGAAAATAATATAATCCTTTTATCTTTCCAGACTTCCGGTACTCATTTTTCACGCTGCCGGCAAGCTTTAGGTTTTCAATTACATCATACCCTTCAAAACCGGATGCATTGGGCAGCGTTCCAACCAGACTTACCTTCGTTTCACAGTCTGCCTCATTTTTCACCTTATACCGGATGATTCCGCAGGGAATGCCCGAATCTTCTGCATTCAAAGGAATAAAGGGTGTAAATGCCTCTAAAGACACCTCCACCGGCAGTTCTCTATCCTGAAAGCTTACCTGGGCAAAAGGGTACTCGCACACAAGATTAGAATCCTCCATCCTGGGCAGATTCACCAGCTCCGCCTGCAAGTATCCATGTGAGCTGGTATAAGGCGGAAGCAGTCTGGACTCTAGTATTTTGGATACCGGCTGCTTCATTTTTTCGTTTTCCACCCGAATGGCAAAAAAGGAAAGGGGAAACTTAGTGTTCTTTGCCGGCCAGTTAAAAATTTCCCAATCCAGAAATTTTCCCCGGGCATCTACTGAAAAATTGCCTGTCCCGATTCCTCCCAGCAGAAAACGCACCTGAGAAGCATCTCTTTTATAAACTCTGGGAGTCCGGTCATACAATTCTTCTTTCGAAAATATCTTTCCCATCCTTTACTTATCCTCCTTTTTCTTATTCGGTTGTTCGAATAACTTATCCTATTTAATAACTCCTCGGCATTTTGTGAGGAGTTTTACCTTTTCTCTTGATTATTCGAACAACTTATGCTATGATATTAACATACAAAAAAAGCTTTGTCAATCCTTTTCATATATTTCATGTTATTAACTTGTGATAATGT
>DKUR01000064.1:0-2052 GCA_002490775.1 Lachnospiraceae bacterium UBA7199
ACACAAACTATTTTACACTACCTTACAAAAGGCTGAATTTGAAATAAACCAAAAAATTTCCGTGCTATCGCTTCCGTGATTGGGTACTCAATCCCTACGCTTGCTATTCTTCCCTCTATCATTACTACGCACTGAAAGCTCAAAATGGCAAACTATGAGAAAAATTTTTGAAAATAATGAAAAATCTATTATCCGACTTTTCTGATATGTACGGAAAAATGTCATACTTTGCAGAAAGACTTGATACAATCCTGATCCCCCCGACTGATAACCACTTCAGCCGGGTTTTATTATGCCTTGACTAAAATTTTTTGAAATTTATTTGAAATAGTTTGCCATTTTTGCTTTCCAGTGCGTAGTAATAACAGCACGGGAAAAAAGCACAGACTTTTCCACAGGTATGGGGAGGTGCAGCATAAAGTCAAACCCGAAAGGAAAATATAAGCAGCATACCTTAGCATATTGGATAAGCTGTATCTAATATGTTGTTATGAGTAGGTTACATAACTTTTTTAACTGATTATATGTAGGAGGGATAGCCGATTGAAAAATGGCAAGCAGGAAACAATACGCTATACCATTGAAAGAGAATTTTTAGCCAAAATCACTGTCGCAGAGCTTGTAAACCGAATTATTCATACCCATGCACAAGAACAAACAAAAAAAGAAGTTGTTTCTCCGTGAAAAACCATATACTTTTCAACGTAGCTGAATATATTAGGTTATCAAGAGAGGACGGCGATAAGGCAGAGAGTGACAGTATTGGAAATCAGAGGAAACTGATTACAGATTACTTAAAAGACAAGGATGACTTTGTTTTGTATGACACCTACATAGATGACGGTTTCACGGGAACGAATTTTAACCGTCCGTCATTTAAGAGAATGATTGCAGATATAGAAGCCGGAAAAGTGAATTGTGTGATTGTGAAAGACCTTTCGAGGTTCGGACGTGATTACATTGACACAGGAAAATATTTGGAACGCTATTTCCCGGATAATGAGGTGCGTTTCATTTCCATTACGGATCATATTGACAGCATGAAGCAGGCTTATGATATGCTGCTGCCCATAAAGAATATTTTTAATGAGCAGTACGCAAGGGACATTTCAAAAAAAGTCCATGCTTCCATGAAAACCAAACAAAGGGCAGGAGAATTTATAGGGGCATTTGCTTCCTATGGATATAAGAAATCGCCTGCTGATAAAAACAAGTTGGTTATTGATGAATATGCTGCCGGAGTTATCCGCAAAATCTTCAAACTCTATATAGAGGGATATGGAAAAATCCGTATTGCGGCTATACTGAATGAGGACGGAATTGTATGCCCGTCTGAATACAAAAAGATAAACGGAGATCATTACAGAAACAGCAACCGTTTAGACAGCACCTCTTACTGGACGTATTCAACCATAAACCGTATTCTTCAAAATGAAATGTATATCGGTAACATGGTGCAGAACAAGAAAAGCCAGAGAATGAGGGGGAAATCAAAAGCCCAAGACAAGGAAGATTGGATTGTGGTAAAAGGCACACATGAAGCGATCATTGATAATGAAACATGGAACAAGGTGCAGGATTTGTTAAAACGCAGGACACGCAATCTTGACCTAAACAGCAATATGAGCATTTTTGCAGGCTTTTTGAAATGCGGGGATTGCGGCAGGGCTTTAACAAAGAAAATCGGAACACCGGGACACGGCGGCGGTATTGTCAATTACTATTGCGGGACATATGTACGCTCCGGCAGACAATATTGTACTCCACACCCTATACCGCATTTGGTTTTGGAAAAAATCATTTTGGAAGATTTGAAAGCGATCATGCAGAATATTGACAATATGCGTGAAGTCATTGAACAGAACCAAGAAGCAGCAGTTACAGTAAAGCGGATAAATGAAAATGAGAAGAACCGTTTGACCGCTGAACTGGAAAAGGTGCGAAAGCTGAAACAGGCTGTTTATGAAGATTACCGAAGTGAGCTGATTTCCAAAGATGAATTTGTCACATATCGGCAGGATTACCTAAAGAAAGAAGAATTACTGGAAAAGC
>DKUR01000064.1:2354-43597 GCA_002490775.1 Lachnospiraceae bacterium UBA7199
CCGTGGATAAAACGTCTGTTAGAGCTTAGGACTATTGAAAAATTGGACAGGGATATTGTGGTGGAAATGATACATGAAATAACGGTATATGAAAACCATAAAATCAAGATCACTTACAATTTTTCCAGCGAGTTGGAAGCACTTTTCAAAACAGTATATACCAACAAAGAGAATATCGGCTGATGTATCAGACATCAGCCGATAATAACAAAAAAGTCCACATATACAAGATACTGCCTGCACAAACACAAGTGTATCATATCTATATCATTTTACCACAAGTTACCGCCGCCCCATGCGGCATCAAAAGAAAGAGCAATCTTTTTTTCATCTGTCTCTACACAGTAAATCGGCAGTTCCCGCCCATCCACGCTGTTGCTCACCGACACATTTTCTCCGGCCGCCATCAGTATTCCTCTAAGCACTGCAAAAGCCGCCAGCACAAAAGTGCCATATTTGATTCCCAGTATCACCTTCTGCCTTGCATACTCTTCGCTGCTTTGCCCCTCCTGCTTTGGAGGAAAGATTCTGACTTTGTTTCTGATTGTTTCTATGTACTTTTTCATAAAAAAACACCCACCATAAACTTGTTACAGTTTATGATGGGGAAGTTTGGACATATGTCAGTCTTTGTCATGAATTTCACTGCGCTAATTCCAATTGAAAACAAATTTTCCAATGCTGTCTTCCTTATCCACACCGGATTTTCTCCACATCCAGCATCTCAAGGTCCCCCGCCAGTTCTGTCAGCTCTGCCTCCAGACAAAACAAATCTACTGCTGTAGCAAAAAAATCCAGTATCACATTTATGGCAACTGCAATCACAATGGCCTGGGCAGGGATTTCAAGCTGTAAAAGCAGAATCGTATAGCAGGCAAGGGCGCCTCCGGGGATAGGAGGTGTAGCCACAGCCAGTACTACCGCAATGATCAGCGCTGTAAGCAGCCATACCGGAGATATCTTCACACCATAAATTTCCGCCATGCAAATTCCCATTACAAAATATAAAATAGAAAATCCCGGCATGAATACCACCTGACCAAGAGGAACACCGATATTTACAATTGTTTTATCAATTCCCAGCTTTTCCTCGCACACTTTCCTGTTCTCCAAAAATGCAGCAGCAGAAGAAGCTGTTGTCAGACCGATCAGAAAAACCGGAAAAACTTTTTTCAGGAAGACTGCCACAGAAACTTTTTTACGAATACATACAAGACCTGTATAAACCGCCATCAGAAAAACATCCCCAAGCAGCATAACCGGCAGCACTTTATAGGCTTTCAGCAGTACAGAAAAGTTTTTACCAAGAATCATATTGAAAAGACTGCCAAAAATGAAAACAGGGACAAAAGCACTGATATTTTCCATGATTAGTAATACAATAGCATTCGCCTGGTCTAAAAATGACGAAACAGCCGCAGCCCTGTTCCCCAGAATCAGCATTGCCATCCCTGCAAGGGCTGCAAGAAAAATAATCTGCAAAGGATTTCCCTCCAAAAAAGGAGTAAAAAAATTATCCGGTACAATTCCAAGAACCATCTCCAGAAGTTCCGAAAGCTGAAAGGAACTGCTGCCGCTGCCTGCAAGAGGAAATAAAGGCAGAATGGCAATGCCAAATACCGTTGTAAAAATCAGCGTCATCCATAAAAACCTGCTGATCATCCTCTTTCCGACTTTTCCCAGCGTTGCAATATCCCCGATATTATAAATACCGCCTGCCACCGACAAAAATATCAGGGGACCTGCAACAGCGCTCAACAGCCCCATAAATGTGTCAAAAACAGGCGTAATCATTTCTTCTGAAAGAAAATTAACATATTTTTCCGGTAAAAAACTGCTTACTATACCGCAAAAAAGAGCCAATATCACTGCTGCCAGCAGTGATATTGCAGGAGATAATTTTCTCTTTTTTAGTGTAAAGGTAAGATAATTGACTCCGTTTTTGTACTGCCATGCAGGGATTTCTCCCATCCCTGAAAGGATGCCTTTCATGACGGCACTTTCTTCTCCGCCGTCCGTATGAACCACATCATTTCTTTCTCCCGGAATAGAAAACCCGGCATACAGGCGGTTCATCCGCTTTCTGCACTGAAATTGAAAAGTCCCCTTTGTGCCAAAAGCTTCCTGATATTTCAGCAGTATCTCTTCCACAGCCAGTCGTGTGCGGATAATGTCTCTTTTTTCCCCATTTGCACGTTCAAAAAATGTCTCTACATCATGACACGCCACATCTATATCATGATTTGTTAGGGTGTAATCCTGCATCTTAAACTCCTAAAAGATTAAATCCGTTTATGCGGTACTGTTTAATCTTGTCTTTCATTTCTTCTGTTGACAGTTCAGTTTTTCAGCTATTTAATACATTTTTCTTCTCTCTCAATTTTCTCACATCCAGCATATCAAGACCGGCAGCCAGTTCCACAAGGTCCGCCTGCAGACAGAACAAGTTCACCGCCGTAGCAATAAATTCCAGTATTACATTGAGGGCAATGGTGACCGCTACAGCCTCCATGGGAATCTTAAGCTGGACAAACAAAATCGTATAACAGGTCAGCGCACCGCCGGGAATAGGAGGTGCCGCCACCGCAAGCACAATAGCAATGAGACAGGCCGTAGCCAGCCACGCCGGAGAAACCATCACGCCATAGATTTCAGCCATACAAAATCCCACCGCCAGAAACATTACGGAAGCTCCCGGCATAAAAATAACCTGCCCTAAAGGAATACCAAAATTAACTATCCTTTTGTCAATCCCAAGATCTTTTTCACAGCACTCCATATTCACCCCAAATGCTGCGGAAGAAGATGCCGTGGTTAATGCAATCAGAAAAGTGGGCATCATTTTTTTCACCAATACCCGGGGCTGCACCTTCCTCCTTGTACATACCAGCACAAGATACACTGCCAGAAGAACACCATCCCCCATAAGCATTACCAGAACCAGCTTATATGCAGGAAGAAATACCGAAAAGCTGTTACCCAGTATCATATTTAGAATACTGCCGAACACAAACACGGGAACAAAAGAACTGACTGCCTCCATAATCATCTGTATAATATAATTGGACTGTTCCACAAAGGCTGCGGCAATCGTAGCTTTGTTTCCCAGAATCAGCATTGCCATTCCAATTAAAACTGCCACAAAAATAATCTGTAGAGGATTCCCTTCTGTAAAGGGCGTAAAAAAGTTACCCGGAACAATATCCAGAACCATCTGAAACAGTTCGGAAAAATCAAACTGCCCACCATCTCCGGTTTTAAGGGAAAAAAACGGCATAGCCAACGCACATGCGGGCAGTGTCAGAAGAATCGTCATCAGCATAAAACGTCCAATCATCCTTTTTCCGATTCTGCCCATAGCAGCCATATCCCCAATGCTGTATATTCCCCATACAATTGAAAGAAACACCATAGGACCTGCAATGGCTGATAGAAGTCCCATAAAACGGTTAAATACCGGGCTGATAATCTCATTTGCAAGAAAGGTTCTGACACTCTCCGGCAGGAAACTACACATACCGCCGCACAAAAAAGCCAGTATTACGGACAGCGCCAGTGAAGTCATCTGAGAAGGTTTCTTCTTTTTGGGAGTAAATAAAATAAGATTCTCTCCATTTTTGTACTGCCACGCGGGTGCAACCCCCATATTGGCAAGCAGTCCCCGCAGTACCTGGCTCTGTTCTTCCTCCCCTGTATCAAAGGGATCAACCCTTTCCCCTGGCAGAAAAAGTTCCAGACGGATACGATTAAGACGTTTGATATATTTTTGTGCAAATACTGCCTCCGCACCGAAAGCCTCCTGGTACTTTAACAGCGTTTCCTCCACTGCAAGCCGGATTTGGAGAATATTTCTGGCATCAACGCCCCATTCTTCAAGCATCTTTTCTGCAAGACTGCTTGCCTGCGCAATATTTTCATTACTTAATTTCATCTTTTCCATAATTTTTCCTCCATTTCCAGTTTCGGTATTTTCTAAAGAAACAGTCTGTTGTCATCAAACTGTTCTGCTCCGTCAATGGAATCTTTGATGGACGCTTCAAGTTCTTTTCTTCATCTATATACTTATAATAAAATGATTCATTCCATCCACAAACTTATGCTCCATCGCTTTGGACATTCCTTTTATCATCCTGCCGGACAAATCTTCTTCGTCCCCAAAAGGATGAAAAGAAGGTCCATTATAGGAAAACCGCATCTGCGCCATATTTTCCCGCTCGCTGTATTCCACATCCAGAGAAAGATCTCTTTCCTCCGCTTCCCCTGCCGCAGGCAGAAGTTTTTGCATCAGCACTTCCTCCACAACAAGCTGCATGGCGTAAATCTGTCTCTGAGAAAACTGCTGCTTACGCCCGAACTCCTCAAGACGTGTCATAAAGGCCGGAAAATCAAAGTCACGTGAGATTTTTTCCACATGGAGCACCTTAAGCTGCCGGATAAATATCCGGGTTCTCTCCCTCTTTGGGTGTTCAAAAATCTGTTCCGGTGTTCCGTCCTCATAGATTTCGCCCTGATCCATATAAAATATCCTGGTGGATACATCCCGGGCAAACTTCATTTCATGAGTCACGATCATCATGGTCATTCCCTGCCCTGCCAGTCCACGGATAACCGAGAGAACTTCCCCCACCATAGTGGGATCCAGGGCGGAAGTGGGTTCGTCAAAAAGAATAATTTCCGGCTCCATGGCCACCGTCCTTGCAATAGCCGCACGCTGCTTCTGTCCCCCCGAAAGTTCATCCGGATAAGAAAAAGCCTTGTCTGCAAGTCCTATGTTACGCAGCAGTTCCATCCCTTTGTTATAAGCCTCCTGCCTGCTTCTTTTAAGAAGATCGACCTGCCCCATCATGATATTTTCTATAATGGTCTTGTGTGCAAACAGGTTAAAGGACTGAAATACCATTCCCATCTTCTGCCTCACCAGATTTACCTTACATTTCTTATCCGTTGTTACCACACCGTCTACCACAATCTCGCCTTTTGTAGGTGTCTCCAGAAGATTAATACAGCGAAGCAGGGTTGACTTTCCTGTGCCTGACGGGCCTATAATGGAAATTACCTCTCCTTTTTTAATCTCCACGCTTACATCCTTTAAAGGGGTTACGTTCAAATATTCCTTACACAGATGCCGGATAGATATTATGCTCGTGTTCATACTTCCCCCGGCACATACGTCCCGGGTTTCATTCTTTTCTGTTATCACATGCACACCCCCTTTAAACTGCGTTTATTCCGCTTCGGTGCAACTTTCCTCTCTGCAAATGAGAGAGCTGCCGTCATCACATTGGCAACAATAAAATAAATTACTGCCGTCATTATCAGTGGAAAGAACGCCTCCATGGTACGTGAGCGTATAATATCGGATACCTTGGTAAGATCCTGTACAGCAATATACCCTACTACTGAAGTCATTTTTACCATGGAAATAAATTCACCCTTCAGCACAGGAATAAAATTCCTGGCCGCCTGAGGCAATACGATCTTAAAAAATGTCTGACCTTTCGTATAGCCCATAGCAAGGGCTGCCTCCCTTTGCCCCTTATCCACCGTTTCTATTCCTGTCCGCATCATCTCTGATGAATAGGCCGCAAAATTAATGGAAAATCCAATAACTGCAACCAGAATTTCAGAAATATCCACCGAACCAAAAATTCCATAGTACAAAATCATCAGAAAGACCACAATAGGAGTTCCCTGAATCACACGAACAAAGACCGCCCCGATCCACTGAACTGACTTACAATTGATCCGGCGCAGCATACATATTCCAAAGCCAAGGCACAGACCAAAAAATCCTGAAAAAACAGAAATCAGTATGGTGACGCCAAGTCCCCGCAAAATCAGCCGCCAGCGCCCCTCCACTACAAAAGTGCTTTGGAAGCTGTCCTCAAGATTTGCCCAGAAACCTTTTTCCTGCACTGTCCTATCCAAGTCACGCACCAGAAGTACCATAGCTGAGTCATAATGAGTATCTGCAAAATCTACCCGCTTCGCTCTTTCTTCCGTGATGGAAAGGCTTCCGCTGACCACATCCGCCTTCCCGGTTTCAAGGGCGGTTATCAGCGAAGCAAATTCACATGTTGTCATCTCCACCTTCATATCCAGCTCACGTGCAATCAGAAGCAGCAGATCTATCTCAAGCCCTAAAGGTTCACCGCTGCTTCCAAGATAGGTCATAGGCTCATGGGTGCCATCATAGTAGTACCGGATAATTCCCTTATCCCCCGGCCAGTCCTGCTCTGTTAATACCTTTATGCTCTCATCCGCCCCAAGCCATTTATCCTTTAAGGATGCAATTGTTCCGTCCTCTTTAAACTTTGCAATAAGTTCATTAAACTGATCCCGCAGAGGACTTCCCTTGGGAAAAGCATATCCATATTTATCCTGTACCACAGGTTCTTCAAAAATTTTCAGTCCTTCATTTCTTGCTGCAGCAAGCTGTGCCAAGGGTTCATCCAGCACTCCCGCATCCACACGGTCTGCCTTAAGGGCCGCAACAATATCGGGAACAGAATTGTAGTAGGAGAAATCTTCTGCATCTGCAATTACTTCCTGTAAAAGTTTATCGTAAACCCCTCCGCTTAATGAGGCAAACCTTGCTCCGGCAAAGTCCGAAAGTGTCTCGTATTTATTCTCCCTGCTGTCTTTCTGTTCCGACCTTACCATAACGGCAGTCTCCGAAGGATAAACACAATCGGAAAATTCGATATGCCTGCGCCTTTCCTCGGTGGCATTTAAATTCGCCATAATACAGTCAATGTCGCCGGCCTGGGCCGCGGCAATAATTCCATCATAGTCGTAAATCTTAATTTCCACTTCCGCATTCAACCATGCTCCAAAACGGTAAATCAGCTCCACATCATATCCGGTAAGAGTCGTCCCCTCATAGTAGCTGAAAGGCTGAACCATCCCTGTGGTTCCCACCTTAAGCTTACAGTCCGGCATCTGGGGTGCCTGTATTTCTGGCATGGTTCCCTCTGCCCTGCTTACCCAGCGGTCATACATATCATCCAGCGTCCCCTCGGCTCTCGCATCCGACAGAAACTGGTTCACTTTATCCTTTAAATTGTCAATCTGGCTTTTGGGTGAAATCCCCACAGCCACATCCATACTTTCTCCCAGGTTTTCCTCTAAAATCTCCACATTCTCAAGACCACTGGCAATAGCAAATTCCATCATTACCCGGTCATAAACAAACCCGTCCAGTTTTCCCTGAGAAATGGCAAGGTACCCCGAAGTGTTGCCGGAAAATGTTTTACGCTCCGCCTCCGGCAGATATTTTTCCGCCATATACATGCCTGCCCCGCCTTCCGGAACGCCAATCGTATAGGCAGGATTGTTGAGCTGTTCTATGGAAGTGATTTTTTCATTTTCTTTCCTTCCACATCCCCCAAGGCAGAGGATCCCTGAAAGGGCAAGTGTAAAAAGCACCATTCTTTTTTGCAAAACCATTTTTCCTCACCTTTCGTCTAACATGATCCCTCTGTCCCGGCACAGAGCTTCTATACTCCTGTCATATGTAGCTTCCGCCTGTGCGGAAAAAAAGCATCCGGGTACTCCCTCGTTGTTATCCCTGTGATGCGCCACGCAGGCACAGCACTTCCCATGTCTTGGACAGTCATACGTGCATGGGCATGGTCTTTTGTTGTCACAATCTGTCATATTCATTCTCCCATCAACTATCATTTAAAAAAACCCATATTGTACGCTATTATAACAGATACGATTTTTGCTTTGGCGGGTATGGGATGATTTATGTTTTTTCTGGTATAATTTGTTATATATTTTTTTAATCCTAAATTCTTCTATTCCCACATAAAAACAGGAAGAGCATTTCTGCTCCTCCTGCCTTCATCTCTTCTGAAAATAATCTATTCTTCTCCGCAATAGTACCTGAAATGCGACTCCTTCAAGATTTTATAAGCCCCCTTGGAAGATAAATTTTTCCCCGCCAGTAAGACAAATATCCTGCGAATTTAAACTGTCAATATACTCCATATTAACAATAAAAGCAACACCGGGCCTCACAGTATATAACATCTTTTACCGCCACTTTTGCAATTCTTCCTTCAATTTTACGTTCTTCTTTCTCCACAAGATACTTGTCCAACACGCAAGTGGTCTTATCTTCTGCAACCGGCTTGATCAAATACTGCGATGCGTCCACATCAAAAGCCTCCGGCACATAACTTTTTTCTTCCATCATACAAAGCAGTTCTCCCGCACTTTCAAATCGTTCGATCATAAAATCCTTTCCAGGGTTTTACTCTCTCCCCAGATAGAAATCCCGAATTGCAAACACCCACCATAAACTTGTTACAGTCTATGATGGGAAAGTTTGGACATATGTCAATCTTTATCATGAATTTCGCTATGCAGCTCCTGCAAAGATTTTAGTTCGCCCTGCTTATGGGTTTTCACGTAATGAATTCCTTCTGCTGCTACTTTTGCTGCCGCAACGGTGGTAATATAAGGTGCTTTTGCCTTAATTGCTGCTTTTCTAAGGTAACTGTCATCATGAACGCTGTCTTTGCCTACCGGAGAATTGATGATCAGGTCAAAATCCCCATTGGCAATCATATCTCCTACATTCGGCCGTCCCTCATACAGTTTCTTTGCCTTCCTTGCCGGAATTCCGGCTGAAGTGATAATATCACAGGTTCCACTGGTAGCTACAATTTCAAATCCATCCCTGGATAAGCTTCTGGCAATCTCCACAATTTCATCCTTATCCTTCTTATTCACAGAGATCAGTACACGTCCTTCCAAAGGCAGCCTGGATTGAACTGCTTCCTGCGCCTTGAAAAAGGCTTCCCCATAAGAAGGAGATAAGCCAAGCACCTCTCCGGTGGAACGCATCTCCGGTCCCAGAATCGGGTCCACCTCTGGGAACATATTAAAAGGAAAGACTGCTTCTTTTACACCATAATTCGGAATCTCCTGTTCCTTAAGTCCTTTAATTGGTGAAGGATGCCCTGTAAGCTCCGCGGTAATAATCTCAGTTGCAAGAGGCACCATCCGAATGTTGCAGACCTTTGACACCAAAGGCACTGTACGGGATGCTCTTGGATTAGCTTCAAGCGCAAACACCTTGCCATTTTCAATGGCATACTGCATGTTCATAAGTCCTTTTACATGCATCTCCTCTGCAATTTTCCTTGTATATTCTTTAATCGTCTCCAGATTCTTTGGCTGAATGTGAACGGAAGGAATGATACAGGCTGAATCACCGGAATGAATTCCCGCCAGTTCAATATGTTCCATCACCGCAGGCACAAAAGCATGCTCCCCATCACTGATGGCATCCGCTTCACACTCCAAAGCATGGTTTAAGAAACGGTCAATCAATATAGGACGGTCAGGGGTTACACCAACTGCTGCATTCATATACTCCCGCAGATTTTCATCATCATATACCACTTCCATTCCCCGTCCGCCAAGTACATAGGAAGGACGCACCATCACCGGATATCCTATCTTTTCTGCTATAGCAAGAGCTTCCTCTACTGTAGTGGCCATGCCTGATTCCGGCATAGGAATTTCCAGCTTTTCCATCATTGCCCGGAACAGATCCCGGTCCTCCGCCAAGTCAATTACTGCCGGAGGCGTGCCTAAAATTTTAACTCCATTTTTCTCCAGCTCGGATGCCAGATTTAAAGGCGTCTGCCCGCCAAACTGTGCGATCACACCCAGCGGTTTTTCTTTTTTATAAATACTCAGCACATCCTCCAGGGTAAGCGGTTCAAAATACAGCTTATCTGAGGTATCGTAATCTGTAGAAACAGTCTCTGGATTACAATTTACAATTATGGTCTCAAATCCCAGCTTCTTAAGCGCCATAGCCGCATGTACACAGCAATAGTCAAATTCAATTCCCTGTCCGATACGGTTAGGTCCGCCGCCTAAAATCATGATCTTCGGCTTATCGGTATTGACAGGATTTTTGTCTGTACCATTATAAGTAGAGTAATAGTAGGCATTGTCCTTTGTTCCGCTTACATGAACTCCTTCCCAGGTTTCCTCCACACCCAAGGCAATCCGTCTGCTGCGGATCTCTTCCTCTGGGATCTTCAAAAGCTGACTTAAATATTTATCAGAAAAGCCATTCTTCTTGGCACTGATCAGCATTTCATCTTCCGGCAGGCTTCCCTTTTGCTTAAGCAGCGCTTCCTCTTCCTCCACCAGTTCCTTCATCTGCTCTATAAAATAAGCTTTCACCTTGGTGATCTCATGAATTTCCTCTACGGAAGCGCCCTTGCGCAGCGCCTCATACATAAGGAAATGCCTTTCACTGGAAGGAGTGATCAGACGCTTTAACAATTCCTCTTTGGATAAAGTATCAAAATCCTTTGCATGTCCCAGGCCAAAACGTCCTGTTTCCAAAGATCGGATAGCTTTCTGGAAGGCTTCTTTATAAGTTTTTCCAATGCTCATAACCTCGCCCACTGCACGCATTTGGGTTCCCAGCTTGTCCTCCACGCCTTTAAACTTTTCAAATGCCCAACGTGCAAATTTAATGACTACATAATCACCGTCAGGTACATATTTATCTAAAGTCCCATACTTGCCACAGGGGATATCTTTTAAAGTAAGACCAGCCGCCAGCATGGCAGATACCAGCGCAATGGGAAATCCGGTCGCCTTGGATGCCAGGGCCGATGAACGTGAGGTACGTGGATTGATCTCAATGACAATAATCCGGTCTGTTACCGGATCATGGGCAAACTGCACATTTGTCCCGCCGATCACCTGTACGGACTCTACAATTTTATATGCCTGCTCCTTGAGCCGCTTCTGGCATTCCTCTGAAATTGTCAACATAGGCGCTGAACAGAAGGAGTCCCCCGTATGCACGCCTAGGGGATCAATGTTTTCAATGAAACACACGGTAATAATATTATTATCTGCGTCCCTGACTACCTCAAGCTCTAATTCCTCCCAGCCCAAAATAGACTCTTCCACCAAAACCTGGCCTACTAAACTGGCCTGCAGCCCTCTGGCACAAACTACCTGAAGCTCTTCCTTGTTATAGACAAGGCCTCCTCCTGCACCACCCATCGTATAGGCTGGACGAAGCACCACAGGATAACCAAGCTGATCTGCAATGGAAAGCGCCTCATCTACAGAATAGGCCACTTCACTTCGGGCCATTTCAATTCCCAGCTTGTTCATAGTCTTTTTAAACTCAATACGGTCCTCTCCCCGTTCAATGGCATCAACCTGTACGCCAATCACCTGCACATGATATTTATCCAAAATACCGGCCTTATTCAATTCCGCACATAAATTAAGCCCCGATTGTCCACCAAGATTGGGGAGTAATGCATCCGGGCGTTCCTTAGCAATAATCTGCTCCAGCCGCTCAACATTGAGCGGTTCAATATAAGTAACATCTGCTGTTTCAGGATCTGTCATAATAGTAGCAGGATTGGAATTTACAAGTACAATCTCGTACCCCAGCTTTCGAAGTGCCTTACATGCCTGTGTTCCTGAATAGTCAAACTCACATGCCTGCCCAATGATAATGGGGCCTGAACCTATAATTAACACTTTATGAATATCTGATCTCTTTGGCATAAAAAGCCCTCCTAACTTGTCTTTTACTCATTTATCTATCTCCACTTAGCTAACAGTTCAGCCCCGCACATTCGTAAAAGCAGATACCTATCTATGGCTGAACTGTAATTAATTTTATCCCATACGTGAAAGGGTGTCAATTCACTTGATGGAAAATCCCAAAAAAGAAGGATGACTTTATCGCCATCCTTCTTTTTGAGGAAAATTCAATGTATTTAGATCAGCCTTTCACAGCTCCCATTGCAATTCCCTGAGTAAAGTACTTCTGGAATGCAATGAATATGGCGATAATCGGAATAGCTGCCAATGAAGCTCCTGCCATTATGAGTCCAAAGTCTGTCGAGTTCTCTGCCTGCAGTTTTGCAATACCAAGAGAAATCGTTAACTTGCTGGTGCTGTTTAACATGATCAACTGCATAAAATAATCATTCCAACTGTTGATAAAGGTAAAAATTGCCAATGCACCAATACCCGGCTTAATCATAGGTAACACAATTTCAATAAATGTCTTTGCTTCCCCTGCACCGTCAATTCTTGCCGCCTCAAGCATTTCTCCGGGAACCCCTTCCGAGAACTGTTTCATAAGGAACACACCAAAAGGCCATCCAACAGTAGGGAAAATAACTGCCCATATGGTATTGTAAAGAGACAATGTTGACATTTCACGAAGCAATGGAATTAAAATAACCTGCTTTGGCAGTGCCATTGCACATACGATCAATGTGAACAATAATGTCTGTCCTCTGAAACGCTTCTTCGCCAGCGCATATCCTGCCATTGCCGAAGTAATACAGGTAAGTATCATTGCCATGACTGCCATAAATACCGTATTTACCAGCCAGCGGATTGCTGCAGGCACTACAGGCCCTGCTGAAAATACAATAGGCTTTCCATCTGCTGAAAATTTACTGCCGAAGGGTACTGCCAGCTCCCACAAAGGCGCTGTCTGTCTGCTGAACAATTTGTTGAAATTATCCATTACCCATTCTTTTGGGAACCAGTCCGGAGTCGTTGCATTAATAGAAGCTGCTGTCTTAAATGCACCGGTAACAATCCAATAAAGAGGAAAAGCAAACAGGACTGCAAGGATAACTAATATAACCACTGAAATAATTGTATATACGCTTGTTCGTTTTATACCTGAATTCATACTTTCACCTCCTATTTTTCCTTAGCCAGCTTGAACTGTACAGCGGAAAGGAGTGCAATGAAGATTGCGAGAACCACGCCCATTGCGTTTCCATAGCCATAACGGTAAAGCTTAAATGCTGAATAATAAATGTAATACATTACAGTATCAGTACTATGGTTCGGTCCACCGGAAGTAAGCAGCTGGATCAGTGCGAAACACTGGAAGCTGTTGATGGTGGTGATAACCAGAATATATAATGTGGTTGGCATAATAAGAGGCCACTTAATCTTCCAGAACTGCTGTAAGTGAGTGGCTCCATCCACCTCAGAAGCTTCCACTAAAGAGACATCTACATTTCCCAGTGCAGATACATAAAGTACAATCGGCTGTCCTACGGAAGTTGTAAGCAGAATAAGAATAATACACCAAAGTGCAAATCTCTCATCCCCAAGCCAGTTAATATTATTATCAATCAGTCCCAGCCCTTTGCCAACATAATTAAAAATACCATAATAGTTATTGTACATCCATTTCCATACTACAGTAACTGCTACGGAGCCAGTAACTACCGGCAGATAAAATACACAGCGGAAAGTGGAAAGGACGGGCCCTTTCATTTTATAAATAAGAGCTGCCACCCATAGAGAAAATACACACACTACAGGTACTGAAACGATAACAATCACAAATGTATTTTTCAAGGAACGTACAAAAATCGGATCTTTCCACAGCTCTACATAGTTCTGAAAACCTATAAAAGTATCCTGCGCATCTTTTCCCATCGTGGAATCAAAAAAACTTGTGTAAATACAAAGAATCATAGGGATAACAACAAACCCTACAAAGAAAATCATATTCGGCAGAAGGAAAAGCCATGCCGAGCGTGTTTCACGTCTCACCAGCGCCTTGCTTCTGCTTGTCATGTTGGATGATTTTGCCATGAATAACACCCCTCTCCTTGACTTGTTCTACAAATAGGAAGGGAGAATACTCATCCCATCCATACATAAGAATTTCGCGGCAGCTGCAGGGGGCATATGCCCCTGCAGACTGCCAGCGAAATCATTCATTAATTTGCTGCACTAATTGCTGCATTAGCGTTTGTGTCAAAAGTCTCAACTTCAGTTGCTACGTCGCCGCCTGTACCGATACGCTGTAACATATTCCACCACTCTGTACGAGCTTCTGCCCAGCCTGGAACTACCTGATAGTAGTCACCCATAGAAGGCATAAAGTATGCAGAGAAAGTATTCATAGTATCAGCGATTTCTGTTCCGTCATAAATACCTGTTAAAGTAGGACGTACAGGGAAGTATGTAGAAGCCTTTACGCTTTCTTTTACCTGGCCGGGATCATTGCAGATAAAGTCGATAAATGCTTTTGCAGCATCAATCTTAGCCTGATCGCCATTATCAAAAATACCAAATCCCCAGATACCGCCGCAAAGTTCTGTCTTTCCATCATCAGAAGGGAATAACATAGGAAGGATGGTATCTCCATTGTTTGTCTGTCCTGCAGGTGCATTATCTGAATTTGTCTGCTGTGCTGCATTCCAGCAAAATGCCATTGCTAAAGTACCGTTACGGAATAATGTAATTTCTTCACCACCATTGATAGATGCATCAAAGTTAATTCCATCCTGTGCATATAAAGCTTCAAGAGCTTTAATGTTTTCAGGTGTGTTTGCTGTATAAGCAGTATGGTCTGCATTTGTGAAAGTGCTGCTGTACAGGTTGTTGATGATCGCTCTTGTTCCCTGATCACCACCCTGTCCTGAACAGTAGATAGCGCCTACATTCTGCTGGCCTGAATCATATACAGCCTGAACTGCCTTGAAGAAATCATCTGTAGTCCATGTATGATTTTCAGCATCAATATACTGCATAGCATCTGCTGCCTCGAACATTGTCTGGTTAATTGCCATACAATGAGCTACCATACAAAGAGGATACTCATAATATTTTCCATCAGAACCCTTACATGCTTTTTCTACGGATTCATAAATTTCTCCGCCTGCTTCTGTTGCAAAAAGGTCAGATAAATCAACCATAAGTCCTCTTGCGCCCCAGTTAGCAACCAGTCTTTCAGGTCCTTCCATAACGATATCAGGAGCCTGACCACCTTCGATAGCTGTGTTAACCTGATCATCACCATTTGTATAATCAAGGTATTCAACTGTTACTGTAACGCCGGGATATGCTGCATTAAAGCTTGCAATCAAGCTTTCAACTGTTGCTGAATCACCCCAGTTTCCAATCGGGTATGTCCATAAAGTAATGGAAGCACTTAAGTCTCCCCCTGCTGCTTCTTCTTCAGCTGCAGGTTCTGTTTCTTCGGCTGCAGGTTCTGCCGGAGCCTGTTCTTCTTGAGTCTCTTGTGTTTCCTGTGTCTGTGCAGGCTCATCAGAGCCTTTGCTGCCGCATGCTGCCAATGACAGCACCATGATCAATGAAAGACCAAGGGCCAAAACTTTTTTCACTGTTTTCTTCATATTTTTTCTCCTTTTTTTTATTTATTTTTTCAGATGTCCTCCCTATATAAAGCCATCTGCAAAAATCAAACTTTATTCTCCTGCTTCTTCTGCATCCATAAATGCAGTCAATTCATCCCCGCTCAAATATTTGGGGAAAATGCGTTCCAAAAACAAGGAAGCCAAAATTGTTGTAAGCACCGGTGTAAACAATACCGGCCACCATCTTTCTATCGTAAAAACCACCATTTCTATAGTCAACATTACGACAATCACTGTTGAGGGTAAATGTCTGAATGTCATAATCACTGCTGTCTGAATCAGCGCCGGCATCTTAAATTCAAAACGTCCCATTAAAGGAAATAGATAACAGCAGATGCCTGCCGGCACCACAAGAAGCACATAATAAATCATATACATGATCACGCCAGCCTCTGTAGCAGTATTATTTATCATTACATCACTGCCCCATGCCAGAAATATCCCTATGGGAATACAGATCACTGTAAGCGGTATTCCCTGCTTTAAATTACTCCAAAATGCCCGGAGGTAAGTTCTGAATGCCTCCTCCTTCTTATGCCGGAATACCTTGACCACCGTATAATACAAAGCCGCTGAGGCAGGTCCGATGGTAATAACAGGCATACAAAGCAGTATCCATAATAAAGATAAACCTACCAGATCAACTCCCCTTGCCAAAATCCGAAAAAACAGGTTTTCCGGATTAAATATTTGCTGCCACATCTGCGCCACTCCTTTTTAAAACCAGTCTTCAACTATCCGCAGACAATCAGGAGATATGGGTATTTCCTGATTCAAGCGCCCGAAGGGTGTCATCATACATCTCTGCTTTTTCATATTTATCATTGCTTACATAATAATTATAAATCGTATCTATCATAACCAGGATTGGATACTGAGGTGATATCACATTCCCATGATTTAAATAGTTAAGGGATGCCACAAGTACTACTTCACTACAAAAATCTGCGTAAATGTCCTTATCATTTGCTGTAAATATTACTGTTTTTGCACCTTTTTTATGGGCCTCCCTCAAAAGGTACAATACCTCCTGCGTTTCGCCGCTTAAGGTAAATCCACATACAAGACTTTCTTTGTTCAAAAACACCGCCTGCATGCGCATTCTGTCTGAATCCTGCAGCGAATCAATATCCACCCCGATTCTCATAAACCGGCTTTCCATTTCACTTGCCGCGAGCCCGGAGCTTCCTTTGCCACATGCCACAACTCTTTCCGCTTCAAAAAGATATTTTACCACTCTGGCTATTTGCGCCTCGTCCATAAGGCTGTAAGTTTTATTGAGAAGCTCCTGATAAGTATTTAAAACCATTCTGGTACTGTTTGCTACAAACTCGCTTTCCTGTGTAAAGGTTTTTTCATACTGATAAATAAATTCCCGATATCCATGAAAGCCGCATTTTTTTGCAAATCTCGAAAGGGATGCCTCCGATACAAATATTTCCTTTGCTACATTTCTTGCGGAAAAATCCATCTTCCGCTGATTATTTAGAAAAAAATCTGCAACATTCTTTTCAACAGTGGTAAAACTATCATATTTTGATTCCACAATGGGAACAATTGACTTGCTATAACTATTCATTGCCACCCTCACTATTTTGTCTGACCGCTTTTGATTGTTCTTTCAATCTCCAAATGTTATGATTTAAAAAAAATACTAAGGGAGGTTTTTATGAGCACATCACCTAAAACCGTAGTCTGCTTCGGCGACTCTAACACACATGGCTATAATTCGTCCAATATGGGACGCTTCACCGAAAAAGAACGCTGGACTTGTATTCTGTCCGACTTATTAGGTTCCGGCTATCTTGTCCGCGAGGAAGGCTTAAGCGGACGAACCACATCCTTTGAGGATCCTCTTTTTGAAGGTTTAAGCGGTTTCTCCTATATTCATACCTGCATGCTCACCCATGAGCCTTTAGACCTGTTAATCATCATGCTTGGTACAAATGATGTAAAAGAGCGTTTTTCCGCAACTCCTGAAAACATCGCAAAAGGTCTTGAACGTTTAGTGACCAAAGCAATTCATACCCCGGAAGCCTGGCGCAACCAGCCAAATATTCTAATTATTGCGCCTCCTCCAATTGAAGAAGGTTATTATGAAACTGAAATTGGTCCGGAAATGGGAAAAGGCTGTATCGAAAAATCTAAAGCCCTTTCTCACCTTTATGAAGAAAAAGCAAAGCTGCTTCACTGTCATTTTCTGGATGCCGGCTCTGTTCCCGGTGTTGGTATGTATCCTTATGACCACATGCATTTAAGTCTTGAAGGACATAAATGCCTTGCGGAAGAACTTGCCCGGCTCATCCCCCAGATCTGCTAAGCTTACAGCTTAGCCTTTGCATCACGTATCATCTTTGCTGCCTCTTCCACAATAGGCATATCCTCCGGAATCAGGGAAGCCAGCGGTTTGCGTACACCGCCCAAATCCAGGTTTTCATTGATACGGAGGATTTCTTTAATAACTCCATACATATTTCCATGTGCAGTACACATCTTATAAATAATTTCATCTGCATCATACTGGATAGCGCGGGCTTCTTCCAATCTGCCTGCCTTTACCAGTTCATCCATTTTAAGGAATAATTCCGGCATAACACCATAAGTTCCGCCGATTCCTCCTTCTGCACCTATCACACGTCCGCTGATAAACTGTTCATCGGGACCATTAAAAATAATATAATCTTCCCCTGCTGCCTGCTTGAAAATCTGAATATCCTGAACTGGCATGGAAGAATTTTTCACACCGATCACTCTGGGATTTTTTCTCATTTCCGCAAACAAACTCTGGGTAAGAGAGACACCTGCAAGCTGTGGAATGTTGTAAATAATAAAGTCCGTATCAGGCGCTGCATCGCTGATATCATTCCAATACTGTGCAATTGCATACTCCGGCAGGTGGAAATAAATGGGAGGAATACAAGCAATTGCATCCACTCCTGCCTTCTGTGCATGAGCTGCCAGTTCCTGGCTGTCCTTTGTATTATTGCAGGCCACATGAGCAATAACTGTAAGTTTTCCTTCCGCAGCCTCCATTACATTTTCCAAAACGATCTTACGGTCTTCAACACTTTGATAAATACATTCTCCAGATGAACCGTTTACGTAAACTCCCTTGACGCCTTTTTCAACAAAATATTTTGTAAGCGCCTTAACACCTTCTGGAGAAATGTTTCCTTCTTTGTCATAACATGCATAAAATGCAGGGATCACACCCTTATATTTATCTAAATTTCTCATCTTTAACCCACACCTTTCCACCTTCTGGCCTTTCCTGTTTGGAAGTTCCCTCCAATTGGAAACAGACTCAAATTTTCTTAAATTATGCCAATGCCTCTGCAAAAGACTTTGTAATAAGCTGCGGCCTTGTAATAATAGAACCAACCACGACGCTGAATACCCCAAGCTCCACGACACGTTTTGCCTTTTCAGGTGTATTGATATTGCCTTCTGCAATTACTTTATTTTTGGCTTTTGCGACGATCTGTTTAATTATTTCAAAATCATTTGCTTCGATTTTATCATTTTTGCTCTGTTCAGTATAACCCACCATAGTTGTTCCAATGAAATCGAACCCTAATTCATCCGCGTGTAGTGCTTCTTCCACAGTAGAACAATCCGCCATCAACAATTGATCCGGATATTTTTCTTTGATCTGATGGAAAAATTCATCCAGCGAAACTCCTCCTGGCCTTAATGCACCCGTTGCATCAAGTGCAATAATTTCCGGTTTTACTTCCATAAGCTCGTCAATTTCTTTCATTGTGGGAGTAATATATACCTTACTGTCTTCATAGTCTCTTTTTACAATACCAATAATCGGCAAATCCACCTGTGACTGAATCTCTTTGATATCTTCTTTTGTATTTGCACGAATGCCAAGTGCTCCGCCTTCTTTCGCTGCTAAAGCCATTCTTCCCATAATGAAAGATGAATGCAGCGGTTCATGGGGAAGTGCCTGACAGGATACAATCAACTTTCCTTTTAACTGCTCTACTCTGTTTTCCATCAACTTTAATCGCCTCTTTTCTCGTAGCATTTTAGTTTAAATCAATTATAACATTTTAGAATTCAATTTCAATCACACATGCATCTTTCGAAAATACTTTCAGTTCATTTGTGCAATTTTTATATGAATACGCTTTTTTTAACCATCATATTTGTTTTATTTTTACACTTTCTTGTTTATGATTTCTTTTTTCTCTTTTCAAACTCTCTTTTGGCTTCCCTTGACGCACCAAGCATTCCTGCCATGTTTCCAAGCTGCGCTGAAACTATTTTCACATTCCGGAAGGATGGCATAATATGTTCTTTTAGTCTTTCGCAAACTTTCGAAACCACATACTCCTGCTCCATAACGCCGCCGCCCAAAACGATCATAGAGGGATTAAATATATGCACAAGTGTAGTCAGTCCGTAAACGATTTCCAAAATCCATTGTTCGACCAGTTCCTTAATCTCCGGCTCCTCTATTCTGGCAAAAATATCCCGCCCATTTTTCAATTGGGAATTCTGTTCACCTGCACGTTTCACCAGCGCTGTTGTAGAGGCATAACGCTCGTAACATCCGCTGAATATATCCTGATCAGGATTTCTATCCTCAGGATGCGTCACAATCCCGCCAAATTCCCCCGCTGAATATCCTGCACCAGTATAGACTTCCCCTTTTACGATAATAGCTCCGCCAACGCCTGTCCCATAGGTTAGACAAAGAAAGTCCTCACATCCCCGTCCTGCGCCGTAAAATGCTTCCCCGATGGCTGCGCTGTTCACATCATTTTGTACCGCTGTGGGAACATGAAACTCTCCTTCAATGATTTCTTTGATCTTCGTACCAGTATACCCTGGAATATTATCATTTGCATAAAGGATCATTCCCTGATTGGAATCCACCTGTCCGGCAGTACTGATGCCCACCGCCTGAAAATCCTTAAATCCCCTTAAAATTTCAAGGACCGTATTCATCACATGTTCCCCGCCAAGCTTTGCATTAGTGGCAGTTTCCTGGATTTCCTTTATCTCATCATCTTCCCACATTCCCGATTTAATATTGGTCCCCCCAATATCTACAACTGCTATCCTCATATCCATCCTCCTTCATTATCCTTAGTTTTGCCATATATCAGACTCTAAGAAACACAAACTGTCACGAAGCTTCCCACACCCTGTTTTCACAGCCTTCTGCAAATTATTTATGTACTTTAATCACTGCCTTACGGATTTCCTGCTCCCTGCCATCGGCTGCTCTTCCCGGAAGATGCGGTTCCATTGGCTCGCATACTGCAAATTTCCCAGCCCCTAGATGGCAGATTGCTTCACACTGGCATATTCCCATCCCCACGTCACTGTCCTTCTGATAAGGCTTTGTGATCTCCTGATATTTTGTTCCAAACAAAATATCCTCATTTCCCTCAAGATCAATCTGTATGTCATAATATTTTTCGTGGAACTCGTACTCACCCATATCTGCTTTGGTAGAGGCATGCATTACATTTACAAATACATTTTCCCCGTCGACTTCATGCCTCCCGTCTTCCAGTGCTGATAGATCTGTTTCCACCATGTACCTAAGCGCCCTGTCTAAATTTTCACTGATTCCTAAATACCTTTTTGCATTTTCAACTCTGTCAAATATCATACCACAGCCTCCTTCTTAATTATCTCTTTTTTCCTGCAATAATTTCTCCAGATAATTACAAAAAACATCATTACCTTCTTTATAAAATGCCGCACTTACGCTTGTCAATCCAAACCGAATGTTTAGAATGTAAAATCTTTACCGCATTTATTCCTATCACACCACCAACAAGACCACCCCATTCATCTTTCCCTTTTTACTTACATTTCCGGCTCCTGTATATTCAAATTTTCCCCGCCCTCTTACATTCACCATATCCCCCGCTTTCAGCATCATACTGTTGTTTTCACATTGTCTTCCATTGACAAATACTTTTTTCTGCCTGAAAAAATCAATTGCTTCACTTCTTGAAAGTTTATACACTTTCGATACAACCGCATCAACTCTTGGTGAAGAGATTTGAATTCTTATTTCCTTTTTTTCTTTACCGGAAAAAGCCGGAACAAACTTTGCCCTTTCACATAGCACAGAAGTATGCTTTACTTTACACAAATTTTCCATAATAAAATCTGTCATATTTTCCATGCAAAAAAGAAAAGCAGTGTTTTCTATCAGCAGAATATCTCCCAAAGTACTTCTTTCTATCCCCAGGTTCATAAGAGCGCCCAAAAAATCCCTGTGGGTTAAATCATCTGCAAACTTAAAGCTAAGAGGCTTTACCTGAATGCAGCTAATGGGAAATTCCTCCACATATCCAAGCATCTCCTCACTGCCAAAGCGGATCATCACCCGCTCACAAAATTCACTTCCTCCCCATATGGTATCAGGCACATAAGAAAGCTCCCTTTCTACTTCATAGAAGCAGGAAAGATCTGCAGGACTTAAAAATCCCGTAAAAGTATACTGATTATTTTGATAACATTTTTCTCCCAGCTCCCGAAAACGCTTTTTTAATAATTCTTCAGTCTCCACTTGTCATGTCCCTCTTTTTCTGCAGAAATCTGCTTTTACTCATAAGGTAGTACGCCAACATGCTTCCAACCCATGCCACAATAATTCCCCCCAGCACATCTCCCGGATAATGCACGCCTACATACAACCTTGAAAAAGCAATCAATCCAGCCAGTATCATTGCCGGCACCCCATATTTTTTAGGTGCCATCCGGTAGTAAATAAATGCACTTGCAAAAGAAACACATGTATGCCCTGAAGGAAAAGAAAACTCTCTCGGCTTTGGAATCAGCGGGTAAATGCTGCTCACCGTTACATAGGGCCTTGGCCTTGCAACCCAGTTTTTTAATACCACATTTGTGATGAGAAACCCTATTAAAATAGAGAAAAGTGCAGTCAATCCTATCTTTCTGGTCTTTTTGGGAATCAACAATAAAAGTCCCAGCACCAGCCAGAACCAGCCTCCATTTCCCAGAAAAGTTATCGCCTTCCAGAATCCATTGAATGCCTCTATCCGCATGTGTTCCTGAATAAATAATAGGATTCCCGCATCTAAATTCTGTAACCAGTCTAAAATGTTCATAATGTTCCTCCTGTGACATGGTGGTTTGTGCGCACTGCCCTTCAGACGTGCACGACGCTTCAGCCATGCCATTCATAAGTCACCAGCTTTTATGTTTTCTTGTCCGCCTGATAAGTTGGCTGGTGACTTATTTCATGTCGGGCGTCCGCCCTATAGAATTGATTGTACGGTTTGTTCTTTGTGAGCAAGCTCACACGTACAAACCGTACAATCAATTCTGCATGGCTGAACTGTTTGAATAAATAATATCATACATTAAACTATTCTAAAAGCTGCAACTGTGCTATGATTTAAGTAGTCCTTACAAACATCAAACTGGAGACCAGCTATGAATTTTTCTGACGCCTTAAAAAGCATTATCAAACCTCATGATAAAGATGAACTCACCCCTCTTTCTACCGTATGGGGCGAAGCTCTGGAGCCTTCTAATGTACTTTCTGAATATCCCCGCCCTCAAATGCAGCGGGAGCAATTTATAAATTTAAATGGATATTGGGACTATGCTTTTACCAAGTCCCCGGACTTTCCTGACAAATACGAAGGAAAGATTCTGGTTCCTTTTTCTCCGGAAGCTGCTCTTTCCGGTGTAAACCGTCAATTAAAACCGGAAGAATTTCTATGGTACCGTACCTTTCTTCCATCCACAGCTTTGCCTGCCAAGAATGCGGCTTCCTCCCCCATGCGCCTTCTTCTGCACTTTGGCGCAATCGACTACAAAGCACAGATCTACCTAAATAATCATCTGGTAATGACGCATTCGGGCGGTTATCTGCCCTTTTATGCCGACATAACAGATTTTTTAGAAAATGATGAAAATGAATTAGTTGTGAAAGTACAGGACACTACCGATCAGGAAAGTCAGGCCAGAGGAAAACAGACACTTAGACGGGGCGGCATTTTTTATACTGCCCAAAGCGGAATCTGGCAGAGCGTATGGATAGAGCAGGTTCCTGCTTCCTACATAGAATCTCTATGGTTTGAAACCGATTACGATACCCATAAAGTAACTGCACATATAAATGTTGTAACCACTAGGGCCTCTTCCCTGCTTCCTTCGTTATCTTTGTCTGTTTTCTGTAAAGAAAAAGAAATTAAGCAGCAGCAGATACCGCTTCCATACAACAATCAGTCAGAACAGCCTGTAAGTATTTCCTTTTCTATTTCCGAAGATTTTTTTCATGCCTGGAGTCCTGAAAGTCCGTTTTTGTATGATGTAGAAGTTGCTTTTGGCCAGGACCGTATCAAAAGCTATTTTGCCATGCGCTGCTATTCCATTGAAAAACCAAATGAAACACAGGCGGAAATTCCGGTTTTTTGTCTGAATCACAAACCTTATTTTCTAATGGGCGTTCTGGATCAGGGATACTGGCCGGATGGTCTGTATACTGCGCCTTCCGAGGAAGCGCTGCTTTATGATATTACCACTATGAAATCAATGGGATTTAACATGCTGCGCAAGCATATTAAAGTAGAATGCGCCCGCTGGTATTATCACTGTGACCGTCTAGGAATGATTGTCTGTCAGGACATGGTAAACGGAGGAAGCTGCTACCACATGCCGGTAATCAGCTACCTTCCCACTTTGTGTCCTTCCCTTGCTGCACACCTTAAGGACTCCCACTACTTACTGCTTTCACGAAAGGATGAAAACGCCCGCAGACAGTGGGAAAAGGAGTGCCTGGAAACCGTAGAACACTTAAAGTTCTTTCCCTCTGTCGGAATCTGGGTGCCCTTTAATGAGGGCTGGGGACAATTTGACACAGTCCGTATTACAAACCTTATTAAAGCTGCTGATCCATCCCGGCTGATCGACTCAGCCAGCGGCTGGTTTGATCAAAACTGCGGCGATTTTATCAGCGTGCACAATTATTTCCGTCCTTTATCCGTCTCTGTAAAAAAATGGGCAAACCGTGCCTTTTTCCTGTCTGAATATGGCGGATTTGCCTGCCATATTAAGGCTCATTCCAGCGTGAAGCGTATTTTCGGATACAAACGGTATGATACCCTTTCAGATTTTGAAAAGGCCTACCATGAATTAATAGAAAAATCCCTGATGCCGCTGCGGGCACAGGGATTAAGCGGCGCTGTATATACACAGCTTTCCGATGTGGAAGAAGAAGTAAACGGGCTGCTTTCTTATGACCGGAAGGTAAACAAGCTTTCAGGAAAAAGTCCTGATTAATTTTCTATAGACATCATTTTCCCCAGCCTACGCCGCACATGAATATATGCCGGTATCAAAAATATATCAGCAAAAATCCAGGCAAGAGGGCTGGCAAAACAAGCTCCCACAAACCCAAAATGAGGAACCAGAAACAATCCGGCCAGTGTTCTCGCTGCCATTTCAAATACACCGGCCAATATGGCAAAAGTGCTGAAGCCCATTCCCTGAATCATAAACCGGACAATATTCACTAAGGCAAGGGGAAAATAAAATGCACTGCATATAATTAAGAATAATCTGGCATTTGAAAGCATCTCCGGCTTTGCTGCATTTACAAACAATCCGGCCAGATTTCCGCCAAAGAAAAACAAGATCACAAAAGCAATGACGGACCAGACTGCTCCCAGGCAAATGCAGTTTTTCAGCCCCACGCCCAAACGGTCCAGCTTTTTAGCTCCCACATTCTGACCGCCATAGGTAGCCATAGTAGATCCCATTGCATCAAAAGGACAGCAGAAAAACATGCTCACCTTGCCGCCAGCCGTGACAGACGCAACTGCAAGGGATCCAAGTGCATTTACGGATGTCTGCAAAATAACGGAACCAATTGCCGTTATGGAATACTGCAGCCCCATAGGAATTCCCATACTGCAAAGCACCTTCATATGAGCAAAATTAATCCTCCATTCTTCCTTTTCAATATGTAGAATATCAAATTTTTTCATCATATAAAAAAGGCATAAAACACCTGAAATCAATTGGGAAACGACTGTTGCCACTGCCGCACCGGCAACGCCCATCTTAAATGCCAGGATACACAGCAAATCCAGCCCTATATTCAGGAAGGAAGACAACATTAAAAAAAGCAGCGGAGTTTTGCTGTCCCCCATAGAGCGGATAATGCCAGACAGCATATTGTATAAATAGGCAGCCGGAATTCCTATAAAAATAATCACTATATAAATATAGGCATCCTCAATAATATCCTCAGGCGTCTTCATCCAAATCAGTATATTTCTGCACAAAAAAACAACGATCACTGTCATAACCACAGAAAATAATATGGACAGCCATACGCAGTTTGCAATCACCTGACGCATGCCTGAATAATCCTTTGCCCCAAATTTATGCGCCACAGGTATGGCAAACCCACTGCATACACCCATGCAGAAGCCCACGATCATAAAATTGATGGAGCCAGTGGCCCCCACTCCCGCCAGCGCATTCATCCCAAGAAACTGTCCCACAATTACAGTATCCACCACACTATAAAACTGCTGAAATAAAAATCCAAATAAAAGGGGCAGAGAAAATCCTAAAATTAATTTCATGGGAGATCCTGTTGTCATATCCTTTGTTGAATTCTTAGCCATCTTAAAAATAACCATTCCCTTTCTACAGCCTGCCGGCTTTAAAGCACAGGCATAAAACTTATCCGGCAAATCTTCACCTGCAACCGATTGCTGCAGCATAAAAGCCTGCATAATCATAGTAGAGTATAATCATGCAGGCTTTAAAAAACCAGTATCAATATTCACAAAAAAGAAGGTTTATTTTTCAAAAAATGCAAGCATATTTTCACTCCATTTTTTACAGGAAAAATCATAGCCAAGTCCGATTCCATGATCACCTGAAGGAAAAATCTGGCACAAATGAGGTACGCCTGCTTTTTCCAATGCTTTATCAAGGCGGACTGTATTGCTTGCCGGCACACATCCATCATCCTCATTTGCAAAAGCGTATGTTGGCGGATAGTCTTTGCTTATGTGAAGCTCCACTGACAATTTATCTCTCAATTCCTCTCTGCCTCCTGTGAGATTCAGATAGCTTCCCTCATGATACTCTGACAAAAAACTGATCACAGGATACAAAAGTCCTACCCCGTCAGGACGGGCGCTTATTTTCTGATAACGTTCTCTTCTTTTTTCTGTTAAAAACGACAGCACCTGCGCTTTTAAGGAATCATAAAGAAATGCCTCGCTGGCACAAAGATGCCCTCCGGCGGAGCTTCCCAGCACAATCACTCTATCAGAATCAATTCCATATTCTGCCCCATGAAGACGTACATACATTACTGCCATCGCCAAATCAACCTGCGGAAGCGGATATAAATTAGGCAGCATCCTGTAATTTAAAATAAATGCCTTATACCCTCCATCCCGCTCCAGGCGCTGTGCAAGCTGAATGCCTTCAAAATAAGCAGAAAGCATATGATAACCGCCGCCAGGGCAAATGATCACCGCCGGACGCATCAATGCCTTTTTCCTCTTTTCGACAGGTACCGCATCAGATTCGTAAGGTGGAACAGAACCTTCACCTGAAGTTTGGGCAAAAGCATAATTGTCCACTTTCGGGTTTCCAGTCAAAAGATAAACACTTTCCTCCCTGTTCAAATCAGCGTCAGGAATCCACCCTTCCGGCTGTTTCTGCCATAAGGGCACAAAACAAAACCGCTGTTTTTCATAGGCTTCCATCAGTAAATTTGCACTTTCCACAAACGCTTCCGCCGGAAATGCTCTGCCTGATTCCAACTGTATTGTTTCTGCTATGCTGCGCATAGCATCCCGGTTATACGCTGATGGAATCCTCTGCATCCAACAGGAGGGAAAAAAATTTCCAACTGCTCTTCCTACCGGTTCAATCTTTATCAATTCTTCATATGTATGATCCAATGTAAACATCTTTAAAAACTCAAATTCTCCTTTTTCCCTTTTCTACCCTGTAATTCTCCGGTCCAGTTTCTTTGACAGCTTTGTTCCAATCATCTGCAGAATCTGTACCAGCGCTACCAAAAGAACCACCGTTACAATCATAATATCTGCCTGGTATCTGTAATAGCCGTATCTGATGGCAATATCTCCAAGACCGCCGCCGCCCACAACACCAGCCATAGCTGAGTAGCCTAAAATCGTTCCCAGTGAAATGGTTGCCCCTACGATCAGAGAGGTTCTTGCCTCAGCCAAAAGTACTTTCCAAATAATTGTTTTAAGGCTTGCTCCCATACTCTGGGCCGCTTCAATCACCCCATGATCTACCTCAAGGAGTGAAGATTCCACTAATCTTGCCACAAAAGGCGCCGCTGCAAGGGCAAGGGGAACTATCGTAGCAGTAGCCCCATAACTTTTCCCTACAATTAGTCTGGTAAAAGGAATAATCAGCATCAGCAGAATCAAAAACGGAATACTCCTTACAATATTTACAATCACATCCAATATTTTATAAATGATTTTATTGGGCTTCAATCCACCGGGTGCTGTCACCACCAATATAATTCCCATAGGCAGCCCAAGCAGATAAGCAATTAAAGTGGAAACAAGAGTCATATATAAGGTCACTCCTGTTCCCTCCACTATCATCAAAATTGTCTGATTATCCCACATAATTATTAAGCTCCTCCACTTCCAGTTTTCTTTCTTTCAGGTACTCTATCATTTTCTCAGCAACCGCTGTCTCTTCCGGAAGCTGAAGGATCATCTGTCCATGCGCCACACCGCCGATATCCCTTGTATCCGCCAAGAGGATATTCACCGGCATCTTACAGGTCAATACCATATTTGCAATCACCGGCTCAAAAGAAGAATTGCTGGTAAATACAATACGGATACATCTTTTCCCTTTCATTTCATCGTACCTGCCGCCTTCTTTTTGGAACACAAGCTTTTTCGCTGCATTGCTTTTCGGCCTCTGGAATACTTCCTCTACTGTTCCTGTCTCTGCAAGAGTCCCCTCATCTATAATGGCCACATGGCTGCAGATTTCCTGTACTACGGCCATTTCGTGGGTAATAATCACAATAGTGATTCCATATTTTTGATTGATTTCCTTAAGCAGTGCCAGAATTGCTTTCGTTGTGGTAGGATCAAGAGCGCTGGTTGCCTCATCACAAAGCAGAATTTTCGGATTGGTGGCAAGTGCCCTTGCAATGGCAACCCTTTGCTTCTGGCCGCCGGAAAGCTGGGCCGGATATGCCAATTCCTTTTCCGTAAGTCCTACGATCTCAAGAAGCTGTCTAGCCCTTGAAAGAGCGTCCTTGCGGGGAACCTTGGTGATTTCTAAGGGAAAACAAATATTGTCAATCACCGTTCTTTGCATCAAAAGATTAAAATGCTGAAAAATCATGGCAATATGGGTACGGGTTTCCCTAAGCTCTTTATCTGTTAACATGGAAAGATCTTTTCCTTCCACACAGACTGTTCCGCTGGTAGGCCTTTCGAGAAAATTGAGACACCTGACCAAAGTAGATTTTCCGGCGCCGCTCATACCGATAATACCATAAATTTCCCCCTGATGAATTTCAAGGCTGATTCCCTTTAACGCTTCAACTGTGTTGTCTTTTCCTGTAAAGGTCTTTGTGACATCTTTTATTTGAATCATTGTTTCCATAAACCTATTATGACCTCATTTCTTTCATCATTGGATTCTTTATAACACATTAAATCAACTTTTATCATCTTATCATAAAGGCAGTATCCTTGCAACGCGGTAAGTTTTCTTTTTCTGTACAAATAAAAAGAATTTTGCTATACTTTTTTTATCTCTTTTTTGTCAGAAGATTCCACATTAAAATATATAAAAAGAAAGGTTTTCAACAATGATGAATAAGAAAAAAGCAGTCGTTTCTCTGGGACATAACGCATTAGGCTACACCACCTTAGAACAATGGGATGCGGTTAAAATAACAGCCAAAGCCCTTGCAGATTTGATAGAAGCAGGGTACCAGCTTACCATTACCCACAGCAATGGTCCCCAGATCAGCATGATCCATAAGGCTATGACTGAGCTGCGGCGTCTTTATATTGACTATACCCCTGCTCCCATGTGCGTCTGCAGTGCCATGAGCCAGGGCTATGTGGGCTATGATATTCAAAATTCCTTAAAAGCAGAGCTTCTAAGCCGGGGCATCAGCAAAACCGTATCTACTATTCTTACTCAGGTAACTGTCGATCCTTATGACGAAGCCTTTTATGAACCTACCAAGCTGATTGGCCGCTACATGTCTTCTGAAGACGCCGAAATTGAAATAAAAAAAGGCAACTATGTGCAGGAAGAACCTGGAAAGGGCTTCCGACGCATTATAGCTGCCCCTAAACCCATTGATATTGTAGAGATCGAAGCCATCCGTACCCTTGCAGATGCCGGCCAGATCGTAATCGCCTGCGGCGGCGGCGGAATTCCGGTTATTGAGCAAAAACATGCCTTAAAAGGCGCTTCTGCCATAATTGAAAAGGATGCCATTGCAGGAAAGCTTGCCGCTGACTTAAACGTTGACCAGCTCATTATTCTCACCTCTGTTCCTAATGTTTATACCGGTTTTGGAACAAAAGACCAAAAGGCTTTGCCTTCCCTTACCACAGACGAGGCACAAAAGCTGATTGAACAAGGCGAATTTGAAGAAGGCACTATGCTTCCCAAAATCGAAGCAGCGGTTTCTTACCTTGCCAGCAATAAAAAAGGAAGTGTTCTTATCACTTCCTTAGAATCTGTATCAGATGCATTAAAGGGCAAAGCGGGAACGGTGATCACCGCATAACGCATTTCGCTGTTAAGCTATGCAGGCAGCAAATTGCAAAGTTTACAATCTGCTCCATTACATTGTCAAAGGGCTGTTAATAAATAGATAGTTCCAAAGGGGCAGATGTGGCTTGCATACGTTATCCTGTCATTTTCTTTAACCCTTTCTTTTTCCTTACGGAAACAGGGCAGATTTCGCCGTTATTCATATGAATGGTCAATTCCTTAAAATCTACATCAACAATATTATCTTTATTAACGATATAGGATGTGTGGCATCTATAGAAACGATAATCCAACTGCTGTTCAATATCTTTTAATTGGCCAGTAAATTCGATAACACGTTTTTTTGCATGAAGAACAATTTTATGGATATTGGTAGATGTTTCGAAAAAAATAATATCATTATATTCAATCACAATATGCTTATCATTCTGATTAATTGTAAAAGTACGGGCAGAATCATTGTTTAGCGAAGTATATTTACTATTTACATCCAAGAGACATTCATGAATTTTTGACTTTAGATGTTCAATGGTATCTTTTATGATAAAGTCAAGAGCTTCTGCCTTATATTGGAAAGTAAGGAAACTCATCTCTGAATGAGAGGTAACAAAGACAATAAAGCAGCGGGGCTGAATCTTTCGGATCCGTTGTGCCAGTTCCAATCCATTTATATCAGTCTTTAAATCAATATCAAGAAAGAAAAGCCCTGTATTTTCTGTAGCCAAAACCTCTTTAAGTATCACATGTGGATCAGATGTGGCTTGAATAATCCGCATATCAAATCCTTCCATGAGAATAAAATTAGTTATATATTTTTGCAAAGCATCTAAATGCTTTATGTTATCTTCACAAATAAAAATATCAATCATGCCAGTTATTCTCCTTACTCTTAGGTGTTGTATTTATTATATAATAAGCTATACTATTACGAAAGAAAAAGAATAAGTGTCACATTTTATAGAATAAACGCATCTAAACAAACAAATATTCTATAAATGTGAACATTTATTACAAAAATACAATGGTTTCTTTCCGTTATGCTATGATAAGGGTGGAGGATGATAGAAATGGAAGCAATAGCATACCGAATTATAAAATATTTAGATAGCGACCAAATTTTTTGGAATGATGTTGAGCGAATGCATATGATGCTCGGCATTCAAGTATTTCTCCATAATATTATCATGATTGGAACGATTCTCTTTTTGGCACAAATTGCAGATATATTTTGGGAGGCGGTCTTCCTTCTAACGTCTTATGGAGCGCTTAAAATGTCTGCGGGTGGAGTGCATTTTAAAAAGAGTTCCACCTGTCTTATCGGAACCGGAATATTTGTGGTCATAGGTGTCTTTATTTCCAGACAATTACATATAACTTTGTTTTCAATTGTTTTCATCTATCTGATTTGTTTTATCGCTCTGACCTTAATCGGACCACAAGGCACTGAAAACAATCCAATTTCAGAAAAAAATTATATAAAATTAAAAAAAAGAACTATGTTTTTGGTTTTCATATATCTGATTATAACTATTGTGATGTCAATAAGCATAGGCCATATTCCAAACCTGCTATTTGTTGCGGTAGTATTTGAAACTTTATCGCTTTTTCCTTCATACATAAAAAGAAGGGGCATTTTTTGATACCTGAAGGCGCTGGATAAAGGTCTGGCCTTGTACCTCGGTATCTAAAAATACATGATTGTATTTAGAAATAATCTCATGAGCATTATAAAGTCCTATTCCGCGGTTCATTCCCTTAGTAGAAACATTCGGTTTTGCTAATGTGGCATATGGAATGCCCTTTTCTAAAAAAGTATTGGAAATAATAATAATATATTCTGCATCCAGATCAATCAGTGCAAAACAAATGGAGGGAAATGTTGTTTCTAACGTGGCTTCCATTGCATTATCAAGAAAAATTCCAATAATCCGGCATAAATCCAATGTATCCATTGGGAGTGATTCAATCTCATCAGCAACTTCTATACTGACATTGATATCCAGTTCTATCGCATATAACAACTTAGATGAAAGAATACTTTTGAGTTCGGTAATCCTAATGTTCATCAACTGGTTAATATGTGCTGTATTTTTTGTAATCGTCCTGCTAAGCTGGAGAATTTCTTTATCAAAATAATCCTTCAAGCCATTCATATCGTCTGCTTCGATGTAACCAGACATAGAAAGCATAATATTTGAATAATCATGTTTAAAAGACCGCAACGAAGAATACATGCTTTCAATCTGGTTAGTGTATTCCTGCAGTCTATTATAAGAGTCCTGTTTCATATCCAGATACAATTTTTCCATGTGGGTTTTCACAACATTTATGATCAATATCGTACTAACGATAAAATAGCAGGCAAACAATACACAATTAAAAGTTACTATTTTGCGACTATACCCGATGGCCTCCCCAATGATTATATTAAATAAAAAAATAAACAAACAAGCCATCAGATTTGCAGCGATCAGTAACAGAATCTGTCTGGAAAGACCAATACGCATTTTACGGATTATAGGATGGAGTAAACGACTTAACAACGGACAGATGCAGGCTAAAAGTGTAATATATGAAATTATATAAATCATATAGTATGCCATGTGGGACTGCAAATCTGCAATCGAATAGATGAATGCATCCCACAGCAAAGAATATAAATTATCCCACAGAACACAAAAAAGATAGGAAGCGATAAAAACACAGGTATTCATTAACCGATCCGGATGAATCAAGCAGATAAAAATATCCACACTTAATATTAATAGAATGACACCGCTATTTCCAAGAACAAATCCAATTAGAAATATATTAATCATTAATATGATAAAAAGTATTATTTTTTGTTCGAACTTCAATTTAAAAGGCAAAAAATAACAAGTGGGAATCAAATAGGAAAAAACACTAAAAAAATATGGAAATATTTGTATCACCTGCATCTTATCAAAACCTCTCATCTCTATTTGACCAAATTAATTTTATTTTATTATATTATTTAGGTTTTTTGAAATCAACAGTTGTTACTGAATAAACGTTAATCCTTTCCGACTGCTTTACGCTTTTTCTGGCAGGAATGTCTCTTATTCATAGTATTATTATTTAACAGTAATCTGAGTTATACTTGAATTGTTATATATAAAACTTAAAGAAAGGCGGGCTGAAAAACATGAAGAAAAAAATGAAAAAAAGCATTGGTAACTTTGCAATCAATCTAGGGAAGAATGCTGTAGGAAAGTGTATGATTCCCGGTATGTTTGATCCTAAAATTCCTGAAATAATAAAAGGGACTTCAACAAATTGTGGGGATAGGAGGAATAATTATGATAAAATTTTTTAGAAGAGCAGCAAGCACCCTATTAGTATTAACGCTAACATTATCACCAACCTTAAATGTTTTAGCATCTGAAACTAATAAAGCTAACGGAGAAAAAACAAATATCAATTTTGAAAAAGGCAGCCTTGAACAACTTCTCGACACAACAATACCTGCCAGAAGTTCAGAAAGCACATTTAAAGAATTAATTTATACTTATGAGCAAGACGGTACAGCGTACAAGGTATATGACCAAGCCAGCATTGATTTAAGTTCATCTCACTCTTTTATTTATAAAATCAATGCAGATAATGCAGAGATTTTAGTTCGTGAGGAAATTGTTAATGTTGAGGGTAATGTTGTAACAACAGAAATCATAGAGAACGGACAAACAACTACTGATGTATTAAGACTTGGTCAAGAGACAATTTCCGATTTAGAACCAGTGCGTGAAATAACCGGAAATATATCAACATACGGAACATGGGATGGTTTTCCTGTAAGCGATGATTATGAATATTGGATGTCATTTAAACATTCTTATAGCATCACCGGAACCACAGTAGCAGCCGTCTCTGTTACAATTAATGCAATTGTAAAAGTTGCATTAAATATCAGTCCAGTTGCTAAAATTACAGTTACAGCAATATCCTCTTTGGTAAGTTATATAGTTAATAAAAATGTTAAAAGAACATATGTTGAGGAAAATGTGTCTTTTAGGTGGACAAAAATACCTAATGTTTCTCTACAGCAAAAGGCCGTTGAACGAACTATCCGCACATTTTATCTCGATAGTAATTATGCAACTGTTATAGACACTGTAACGACATATGCTTATTCAGAACACTATGAAGATTAGAAATATTATTAAAAAGAAAATTATTCTTAATCTGGGATACATCATAATTATAGGCGGTATTATTATCAGTGAAAAAGTTAAGTCTGGTGCGCCGTGGCTCAGTATCATTCAGTCAGAATTTATCAATATCCTTTTTATAATTATAGTTGCTGTAATTGTAGAATTAATATTAAGAATCATAAAAAGCGATTAATCTGTCCTTTGCTTTTGAACAGGCTTTGATAAAACGGAAAAGAAAAGAGAAAACCTCATGAAGTTTCAAGTACTTAAAATGCCTGAATTACATGATTTTCTCTCTTTCTTTAGTAATAAGGGGCTAAAACCAACAGCCCCTTATTTTTTTAGCCAACAATATGGCACACATAAAATTACTCCAGTTCCAACTGCCTGCGAAGCAGGTATTCACTTAAAATATACAAACCTATTCCTACTGCCAGATACACAATTGATATGACCACCCATAAAATAGTGTAAAAGGAAAAAGGTGATGTCTCAAACCGATACAAAAACGCATTGTCCGTAATCATTTTAATCGTTATAGGAAACATAATTACCATAGCAATTCCCTGAATTACAGCACTGATTGCAAAATAAGCGCCAACCGAACCTAAAATTCTGTGTTTTCGTATCATCTGTCCCATAGTAATGGATGCTATAATAATCATTGTTCCACTAAAACAACTTACCAGTTCCATACCAACCGTACTGATTCCAAAAAATTGAAAATCCTTAAAAAATGGCATATTCCAAAGCTGTCCAACTTCTTTTAAGGCTTCCATCACAAGCGTTGCAAACTCTCCCTCTTTTGATGCCAGAGATAATACGGCAACGCCGCCAAATACTCCCAGACTTACAAATACTGCAATACCGCCAATCAATTCCCATACACTGATAACAATTACCTTACTCACCAAAATCTGGCGGGCGGTAACAGGCAGAGTATGTGTCAAATAGCCTTCATCAGTAAACATACTTTTATAGTAACGTACCGCCAGGTAAATTGCAATTCCAATCCCAACTCCAATCATTGCCACATAGAACAACATAATCAGCATGATCCCCGACATAGGAAGCCCAATCCAGTCGCTGTCCCATATAGGCAGGGAAAAAGTAAGTCCTGCTATCGCTGCAATAATCATCAATATGCCAATCAGCAATGTGGGTACCTTCCAGACTGCTTTCCATTCATGTTTGATTAATTTTCCTAACATGCGAACACCTCCCTGAAATATGCATCCACGGATTTTCCCTTGGTCTCCCGAATATCCTCAACTGTCTCATGGAGCACCAGTTTTCCGTCTCTGATAAATATTACTTCATCCAAAACCTTTTCAATGTCAGAAATCAAATGTGTTGAAATGATCACTGTGGCATTTTCATTGTAATTTGTAATAATCGTCTTTAAGATATAATCCCTTGCAGCAGGATCAACACCTGCGATAGGCTCATCCAAAATGTATAATTGAGCTTCCCTGCTCATAACCATAATCAACTGTACCTTTTCTTTGGTTCCTTTGGAAAGCGTCCTTAAATAAGCACTCTCGCTGATTCCCAGATTGGCAAGCATCTGCCTTGCCCTTTCCGGGCGGAAGTCTGCATAAAAATCTTCAAAATAACTGATCAGTTCTTTTACCTGCATACTGTTTTGAAAATAAGTCCTCTCTGGAAGATAAGAAACACAGCTTTTTGTCTCAGCTCCGGGCAGATTTCCATTTATCCTGACCTCTCCATTTGTGGGCACTAACAGCCCATTGATCAGTTTAATTAATGTTGTCTTGCCGCTTCCGTTTGGTCCTAAAAGCCCAATAATCCTTCCCCTTGGAATTACAAGGTTCAAATTCTCTAATGCAATCTTTTTCTTTTCATAAACCTTGGTAAGATTGTTAATCGTTACTAAACCACTCATATTTCCTCCATTCCGAGGCATCATAAATTCTACGTGAACCTGTTTAGTTTGTTGACCAAACTGCCCATCAGGGAATTTATTCAGCCTGCTCCCCTCCTGCCTGTTCCAGCAGCGCCAAAATTTCTTTTTTATTAAATCCAAGCTCCTTCATTTTGCTGATAAAAACATCTACCTGCTCTCTTGCCAGCATATTTCGAGTCTGTTTGATCATTTCCATATCCTCCGTAACAACCCTGCCGCTTGTTCTCTGCGCCATCACAAGCCCGCTTCTTTCCAGTTCTGCCAACGCCTTCTGCATTGTATTTGGATTTACACCTGCCTCAGCCGCCAGTTCCCTGACACTGGGAATCTTGTCGCCTGATTTGTACTGTCCTGCAATAATACGGAGCTGTATCACTTCAAGAATCTGCGCATAAATTGGACGATCAGAATTTAAATTCCATGCCATTTGCCTCTCCCTTTCTTTGTACTATTGTACTACTCTATTAATACAATAATCCATTTGGAAGCTTTTGTCAAGGGCTTCCGTAAAATATTCTCATATAGGCTCTACTTCGGCCTTAAGCCTTCCCTTTATGTGGTTTTTGTTACTGCCACAGCGCAAAGAAGCGCTCCGATCATAATGCAGAAATCACCTATATTAAAAACCACTTTTCTAAGCCCAAAGGGTACATTAAAACTTACATAATCCACCACATACTTTCTGACAAGTCTGTCATAAGTATTGCTGTAGGCGCCTCCAAGAAGCAGCGTAAGCCCCCACTTTAACAGTCCCTTACCAGCCTGCCCCAGCGAAAGTATAAAAACTGCCGTAAGAAAAAGAGTAAGCAACACCGATAAAACAGCTACCACCCGCTGCCTGCTTTGACCTGCATTTAAAAAAGCGCCTTTGTTGTGATGCTTTCTTATCAGCAGCATTCCACCGCATTTTTCTTCTTCCGTATCCGGCGTTTTTGTTTCCTCAATATAATTTTTAATTTTCCATTCCAGTCCGAAAATTCCCAGTATCACCGCAAGATATCCCATCATCCATCTCCAATTTCATAATTGTTTTTAAATTTTGTATTACTATTATACACTACTTTTGGAATACTGAAAACAAACCAGCCAAAATCCACAAAAGGACTAATCCGGCTGGCAGTCCAGCGGCCTTAGTCCTTTGACACAAGATACTTTTGCAATGTAAAGGTAATCATAAAATCCCCAGTTCACGGGCTGCCAGCACAGCGTTTGCCTTGCCAGAAACACCCAGCTTCCGATAATTTTCCTTGATATGATATTTTACTGTCTCCGCTTTCATGGAAAGCTCGGCTGCTATCTGATTTACGCTTTTCCCCTCCGCCTGCAGCCGCAAAACAGTCAGCGCTGTCTTGCTGAAATCCGGCGCATTCACAAACCGGCTTTTCAGATACAAGGGATAACGTACTGCCGCTTTTCCGGTCTCCGCCTGAAGGCGTGAAAGCCATTTTTTATCCGACAGCTCCTTTTCCAGACAGGTTTTCCCTGCTGCCTCAAGCAGCTCCCGGACCGCCGTCCCCTCCTCGCTGATAATTCGAAGAAAATGGTAGCTGCAGGCTTCCTTGAGGGCAGAGAAAAATTCCTCCTTCCATTCCCCTCCCATCCGCTGTTTCACCATGGCGCAAAGCAGATTCACTTCCATCTGAATATAAATACGGCTGCATTTTTCCGCATAATAGCGAAGCTTTTCAAGCAAGGCCTCCGCTTTAAAATACTCTCCGGTAAATAGATAGCAGCGCACCTTGGTCAAATACCTGTAACGCTCCAGGATACAAAATTCCCTGTTTTCATCCGGTGCTTCATCAAGCCATCTTTTCACGGCCTGGCCGTCCCCCTCACGCAGGGCAAGACGGCATCTTAAAGCGTTTATATTAGGAAGAAGCTGCGTTGCCCTTTCCTCTAACACCTTTGTTTCAAAGGAATTCAAAATCGCTTTTGCTGTCTGCATCTCCCCGTAAAGGGTATTTAAACGAACCTGCATTCCCACCGCTGCAAAGACAATCTCCAGCATACCGCCGCTTTCCGCTTCCATCTGCCCCCGGGTAAGCAGTGTCAGCACTTCGTAGGTGTCCTCCCCTTTTTCATAAAGACTTTCCCCCAAAGCAACTTTCACAAGCCCTTTTCCATAACGTCCCAGCACTTTTTCCAAAAGTTTTCCCATCGAAGCCGCCAGTTTTCGGTCATTTTTACTCCAATGGCAGAAGTCCTTGCCGCCATTCATGGTACTTGGGCAGTTGCTGGTAGCGGAAAACTCCGGAAGTCCTATCCCTTTGTCAAAAAGCAGAGCCGGTACCTTTTTCATAATTTCCAGCATGTCGGTGCTTCCGCGGTGAGGCAGGGCAATGTCAAGATAAACCAGCCGGCTGAGTGCTTCCCGCTTTTGTCCGCCTTTTGCGGACTCTGCAAAGGATTCCAACTTTTGATACCAATACTCGCTTTCCTCTTCCCGAAGCATCAGGTGAATATTCTAACGCTTCAGAGCCACCGTTTTATCGCTTGAGAGCCATTTGATTTTGGTATTCTAATGCTTGAGAGCCACCACAACATCTAGTGGTCTTTGATATTTGATTTTATATAGGATCTCCTATAGATTTTGATAGAAAGCCTGGTGCTTTTAATAAATCTATAGGAGGTCTTTTATTATGTACAAAAAGACGAAACCCAGAAGCGTGATGGAGCTTCTAAACAAAAATCTAAGTGAAAGGGAGGTGGCGACAATACTTGGATGCTCAAGAAACACAGTCTCTGAAATTAAGGAACTTTGCAGACAGCAATACATGACTTGGGATGACATTCAGGATATGACAGATGACGGGTTGTACGATATCTTATATCCTAAGAAATTCAAGCGGACAACAAACTATGTGCCTGTCGATTATGCATACGTACATTCAGAACTCAAGAAAACTGGAGTGACTATGAAACTGCTGTGGGAAGAGTATCGGGACAAATGCGTGAGCGAGGGCAGGGAATACTGTGCGTATCCTACATTTACTGTCAATTATTACAAATATACTGGCGAGAAGAATTATACCAGCCATATACAGCACAAGCCGGGAGTCGAGGTAGAGGTGGATTGGTCTGGTCCTACAATGTCATATGTGGACGTGGATACTGGAGAAATCATAACCGCATATCTGTTTGTCGCCACGCTGCCATACAGCCAGTATGGGTATGTGGAAGCCACCACGGATATGAAAGAAAAAGCGTGGCTTGAATGCCATGTGCATATGTTTGAATTCTTCGAAGGCACGCCTGTGAAGATTGTCTGCGATAACTTGAAAACTGGTGTTGTGTCTCATCCTAAGAAGGGAGAGATAATCCTCAATGATGCATATCTGGCGTTAGGGGAGTATTACGTGACCGCCATCATGCCTACAGGCGTTAAAAAGCCCAAGCAGAAAGCCAGCGTAGAAGGTTCTGTAGGCAAGATTGCGACGGCTGTTATAGCAAAGCTTAGGAATGAAATATTTACATCACTTGAATCGCTAAACTCAGCTATTCGCAAGGCTGTAAAGGAGTACAATGACAGACCGTTCCAGAAAAGAGATGGAAGCAGGAGCACTGTTTTCAATACGCAGGAAAAGACCTATCTGAGAGCCTTGCCGTCAGTCCCTTACGAGGTGTGTGAATGGTCTTACGGACATAAGGTGGGCAAGAACTCCCATATAAACTTTAACAAGGGCCAATACTCTGTTCCCGGCAGATATATTGGTTGTAAGGTTGATGTCAAATACAACTCCCACCTTGTCTTTGTCTATTATAACAGAAGCGAAATTGCAAGACATGAAATCCTTCCCAAGGGCATAGTAAACGGTGTCAGGACAGATGAATCCCATCTTCCGTTTCCGCTTAAGAAGAATAAGCAGGCTGAAGACCTGATTGACGCAGCCAGAGAAATCGGACCGAATACTTTTGAGTTGATCCGAAGGATGTATGACGAGGCAAAAGTAAAGGAGCAGCCCACGCAGACTGTCGTAGCCATTCTCGCAATTGCTGACACCTTTACGCCGGACATCTTAGAAGCCGCTTGTAAAAAAAGCTTAAAGCAGTATCATATGCCTTTTTACAAAACGGTATACAAGGCTGCCGAGAATCTAAATAACCAAAAAGAGCTTGAAAAATTCAAAGAAACAAATAAAACAACCGGCATCGTAAGAGGTGCCGATTACTACGGATAGGGAGGAAATATCATTATGAAATTCGAGTTAAAGAAAAACCTTACAAAACACGAGCTGGGTGATTTAGGCAGACTGGTGGAAAACCAGGAAGGCGATATCGCATTGGCAGATTTGAGCTTTGATGCAAGATTGGAACAACTGCTTGAGGAATTGATTTGTGAAAGGGAAAACAAGCTTATTAACAGGCTGATAAAGGCCGCCTCATTCAAGTATCCAATGGCAAGCATTGAGTCTCTGGATTTTGACGCAAGACAAGTCAAGAAGAACACGATAATCAATCTTGCCGCAATGGGATTTGTGACTACGGCAACAAACCTTATAATCACAGGTCCGACCGGTGCTGGCAAAACCTATCTTTCATGTGCGTTGGGAATTGAGGCATGCAAAAAAACTTACAGGGTTTTCTACATCCGAATGCCTGATTTAATGCGCAATTTTGAGGACAGGAGGGACGACCTTAAAGAGTTGACCCGGTACAGGAAGAGATTGGGTAACTACAACATCCTCATAATCGACGAGTGGCTGAACTACAAACTTAACGAGAGGGATGCAAAGATGCTCTACGAATTATTTGAGCAGAGAAGTGGAAACAATTCTACCATCTTTGTCGGACAATTTCCTGTGGCAGAATGGCATGACAGGCTGGGAGGCGGAACACAGGCTGATTCCATAATGGACAGAATTGTTCATAACGCATATGAGATTCCGAGCAGCGAAACGAATCTCAGGAAGATATACGATTCCAAAAAGCTTGCTAATCTTAAGTCCGAGATTGAGAAATAGACACTTGTAAGACCTGTTAAAAAAGTTGGAGCTGTGAGCTCATGCTCATGGCTCCATTACTATATCTTGTGTTTGTGGTGGCTCTAAAGTGTTAAAATCCGAGGTGGCTCTCAAGCGATAAAACGGTTGCTCCGAAGCGTTAGAATATTCAACATACTCCTTACACTTATTTTCA
>DKUR01000115.1 GCA_002490775.1 Lachnospiraceae bacterium UBA7199
GGTTAACATAAGTAAATTATGTTAACCTTTAATGCTTTCCAATATAAATATACCTTGAATAAGCAGCTTTATGATCGCCATGAACTATTCGTTAAACTTGTGTTTTGCGAATAGTTTATTTTCTCATCATTTGTTCTTTGTTTCGAAGTCTTCAATATACTGGATCAACAATCTAACAGTACCTTCAATACCAAGAACACTGCTATTGATACACAGATCATAGCTGTCGGCACGTCCCCATTTTTTTGAAGAATAATAGTTATAATAACTTTGACGCTGTTTATCTTTTTTAATACACATATCCTTGGCCTTTGCAGCATCCAGGCTGTATTTCTTCATAATACGGTTTTTCTTGGATTCTTCATCAGCATAAATGAAAATATGCAGACAGTTTTTCATTTCACTAAGTGCATAATCAGCGCAGCGTCCTACAATTACACAGGGACCTTCACCTGCTATCTTTTTTATTGTATCAAATTGTGCAAGAAACACCTTATGACTGATTGGCATATCCACAAAATGAGATGCATTATATCCAAAGGAATAGGTATCCATAACCAGATTATAAAGAAATGAATTGGTTGGTCTTTCATCATGATTTTCAAGCATTTCCTCGCAAAAACCACTTTCCTTTGCTGCCCTGCTTAAAAGCTCTTTATCATAACATTTTATTCCAAAATGTGCCGCAAGTTTCTCTCCAATTTCACGTCCCCCCGATCCAAATTGACGACCAATTGTAATAACTGTATTCATATAAAAACCTCCTGCTTAATTTTTGATTAACATAAAGATGGCTGGCAAAGCCTGGCATCCGTTGTTTATTAAATATATTATACATAAAATTGGTCAAAAGTTCAATCTATTGTCAGAAAATTCAATCATATTTGTAGCTGTATCAGTTTCTTGCTACTTCAAATGTTCCAGCAGTCTGATAAAGTATTCTGGAAGTGGTGCATCTGTTTCAATATATTCATTTGTCTTCGGATGCTGAAAACCCAGAATTTTTGCATGAAGTGTCTGCCCTTCTAAATGGTAAGGATATTTTTTCCCATTTCCATACACCATATCTCCTAACAAGGGGTGCCCCAAATAAGCCATATGTACCCGAATTTGATGCGTACGCCCTGTTTCAAGCTGGCATTCAATATATGTATATTTCTCAAAATGTTTTAACACTTTATAATGAGTGACTGCTTCTTTTCCACCATCTTTTACTACTGCCATTTTCTTACGTTCAACAGGATGCCTTCCAATCAGTGTGTGAATGGTTCCCTCTTCTTCTTTCAAGTTACCACAAACAATCCCATGATATTTTCTGACAATGGTATGATCCTTCAACTGTTGCGCAATGCTTGTATGGGCCCTGTCATTTTTACAGACAATCACAGATCCGGTAGTATCCCTGTCAATCCTATGCACAATTCCCGGCCGCAACACTCCATTGATTCCACTAAGCTCCTGACCACAATGGGCCAACAACGCATTTACCAGCGTACCGCTGTAATGTCCCGGTGCAGGATGTACTACCATACCCTTAGGCTTATTAACAACGATTACATCACTATCCTCATATAGGATGTCAAGAGGAATCGCTTCAGGAACAATATCTGGTGTAATAGCAGGCGGAAGAATTATCTGAACCATATCATCTGTTTTTAATCGATAACTGGCCTTAATCTGCCTGCCATTTACCGTGATTTTACCTTCTGAAAGAAGTTTTTGAATATAAGAACGCGATAAAGAGTCGATAAGCTCATTTAAGCATTTATCGACTCTCCAAGCTTCCATCTCTTCCGTTACTGAAAAAGAAAATTCACTAAAGTTCTCTGGCATATTCATTTTAATTCCCTGAATTTTTTCTGATTAAAACTTAAAAAATTAAAATCATTGTCTTTATAGACAAAAAGTACCTGAAAAACCAAAATTACTGTTGCAAAGGTAACATACATATCGGCAACGTTAAAAATTGGAAAATTGATTAGGACAATATAAATAAAATCAACCACATAATCAAGGCGGATTCTGTCTATCATATTTCCGATTGCACCGGCAGAAATCATAGTAAGCAGCACATGAAGACTGAAATATTTTTTATCTTGGGGGACTCTGATCAGAACATATATAATCACCATTAAAAAAATAAATGCAACAAATAAAAAAAATATTTTTTGATTTTGCAGCATACCAAAAGCTGCACCACGGTTTTCAAGGTAATTAAATTCAAGAACATCATCAATAATGCTGAATGCTGCCTGATTTTTCAATTTTAGAACAGCAGTATACTTGGTAAATTGATCTAATGCCACCAAAATAATCAAAAGGAATATATCCATAATAAGTAGCTTTGCTTTTTGCTTATTCATAATTATCTCTATTCACAATCCTCCACATACTGAATCTCTGCAAGAGCCTTCATAATATCATCATCTGTTACAGTTCTGTCAATTACTGCTTTTCCAACTTTTTTAAGAAGAACAAATTTAATATTGTCCCCTTCCATCTTTTTGTCTGACTTGGTCAATTTCAATATTTTCTCAGGTTCAATATTCTGAATAGAAATTGGTAGATTAAAAGGAACAAACATATCTCTTATTTCATAATATTCCTCCATAGAAAGCCATTCATGCTTCCAGGAAATAAAAGCAGCTGCAACAGAGCCGAGAGCAACACATTCTCCATGTGTCAAAGAAAAATTCATATATTTTTCAATTGCATGTCCTATAGTATGTCCAAAATTAAGAAGCGCCCTGTCTCCCTTTTCAGTGGGATCTTTTTCAACAACGAGCTTTTTGATCTTACAGCTTCTTTCTATCATTTCCAACAAGGTTTCTTCATCTCTGTCGCAGATTTCATAGATGTGATCTAAGAGCCACTCATAAAAAAGGGCATCTTTTATAAGGCCATGCTTCATAACCTCGGCAAAACCACTAAAAAATTGCCGGTCATCCAGAGATTTCAATGTACTTACATTCATGTAGACCAGTTTGGGCATATAAAATGCGCCAACCATATTTTTATATCCATCAAAATCTACTCCTGTTTTTCCGCCAATGCTGGAATCAGACTGCGCAATTAGTGTGGTTGGGATTTGTACAAAATCAATTCCCCTCAGATAGGTTGCCGCCGAAAATCCGGTAATATCACCAACAACTCCTCCTCCTAAAGCAATTAAAAGGTCTTTCCTGTCAAACTTTTCTTTGATAAGAAATTCATAAATATCTTTAACAGTTGATAATGTTTTATTTTCTTCACCTGCTGAAAATGTAAATAGAACATTCTTTTTGCATTTCCCATTTAACAGTTCCATAATCTCTTCACTATAAAGTCCGGCAACTGTTGAATCTGTTACAACACATACTTTGCGCTCATTAATTTCCAGCGTATTCAATTCCAAAATCAGTTCATCAAAGTTTGAAGAAAAAACAATATCATAGCAAGGTTTTTTTTCAAATAGTATATTTAATTTTTCGCTCATTTATTTCCCTTTCCAAACAACGGATCAGCTATCCGTATGTTAAACAACGGATGACACGCTTTGCGAGCTATCCTTATGTTAATAAAAAACTTCCTGTATGTACAGGAAGCTTTTTATTTTAAAGTTAAATACCGTTATTGATCGGCACATCAAAAGATCCTGATAAAATTTCCTGAAAATCGCCTGATATATCTACGATAGCTGGTGTAATAATAAATATGTAATGAGATATTTTCTGTAGATTACCACTGATTGCAAAACAAGATCCTGAAGTAAAGTCAATAATACGTTGCGCAATGTCAACATCCAATCCTTCCAGATTAAGAACAACCGTTCTGTTAGCAAGAAGGGTTTCCGTTATCTCCCTTGCGTCTTCAATGGATGTTGGTTTTATTACACAAACCTCCATACCACTATTGCCGGTTTTCTTAGCCTGACGCATGGGCGTAACCTTTGGTGTTACCTTTTTGATGGGTTTTTCATCATCAAGATCAGGTTCATCTTTTGTCATCTGTATCTTTTTAGGCTTTTCCTCTACCTGTACATCATCATAATAATCATCATCGTAAAAATCATCATCATCTTCATTCAGTTTCATATAGTTAAGAAACTTATCCATTACTCCCATATCTAAGAACTCCTTATTTAACCGGATATTTTCGTTCCCCAAAGATGCCTGTTCCCACACGGATAAAAGTAGCACCCTCTTCTATGGCAACGGTATAATCTCCTGTCATTCCCATTGACAGAACATTCATATTAACATTATCAATGTTTTTTTGATTTATGTCAACAGATAATTGTTTTAGCTTCCCAAAATATTGTCGATTTTCTTCAGGATCATCAACATATGGTGCTATGGTCATAAGCCCTTTGATTGAAATTCCGGGAAGAACAGCTGCCCTGCGCACCAATTCTTCTGTTTCTTCTGGTTTTACGCCAAATTTTGTATCCTCTCCTGCCACATTGACTTCAATCAAAATAGCAACCTGTACCTGTTTTTTTAAAGCTTCTCTGCTGATTTCTTCTGCAAGTTTTAGCGAATCAACGCTATGAATTAAAGCAGTTTTATCAACGATGTATTTCACTTTATTCCGTTGCAGATGCCCAATCATATGCCATTTAATGTCCTTAGGCATTACATTATATTTATCTACCAACTCCTGTACTTTATTTTCGCCAAAAATCCTACAGCCACTTTCATAGGCTTCCATAAGGTCGGAAACCGGCTTTGTCTTACTGACTGCTATTAATTCAACATCAGACTCACTTCGTCCGGCCTTTTCACATGCCTTTCTCATATTTTTATGAACTTCTAAAAGATTACTTTTGATCATCCTGCCACCTCCATGATGCCAAAACATTCAATTAATTATATATAAATTCGTCATCTGTTACTGTTGATGCATCAAGTACAATATAGTCATATACGCTAAGACCATACTGAGTATTTGATTTTACTATAGAATACTCATCATTGTTATATAATATATTAATCTGTTTAAAGTCTGCATAGCCTTTGTTGATATTATAAACGCCTGTAAGGCTTCCCCGCTTACTGATTGCATATTTTTCATTTGAATCTGGTTTTACAATATATTCACCAATGCGCAGAACCATATCATCCAGATAGTACTCTGTTTCAGTTTCATTATAAATCGTGGTCTCTATAAATTCTGTTGTAGCTGAGCCATCTTCTGTGTAGGTTTCCCGCAAAACACCATAATTTTTTCCATTTCCGCCCTGAGTCACATAGTCCTTTGGAACAATAAAGAATTCTTTTTCAACAATGGAGGAATTGGGGATTTTTAATCCGGTTTCTTCCTCTAAGATCAATTCAATATCAATAAAACGGTCAGTGCAAAAAGTAATCATAGAGTTTGTAAACGTGAGTTTTACAAAAGTATCTCCCTCTTCATTTGTAAAGCTTGAAACTTCTCCCCATGAAGTATTTTGATTTTTTAAAAATTTTACCTTTACAAATTCCGCCTTCAGTAATTCTTCCTCTTTTTCTTTATCTGTCTGAATTACAATGGACCAGTCTTCTTTTTTGGATATTTTATACACAGCCTGTCCGGCTTCTACCAATTCATTACTGATCAACTGAACCTTTTCATAAGCTTTGGTATCAAAAAGCTCCTTGGTAAACTGTTCTAATGTTAAATTTTCATATCCGTCAACCGAATAAATGACAATTCCTGTTGATGGTGCTTTTCCATAAGAAATCAGTTCCGACAAACCAGAATTATTAATTTTATCCACATTTTCCAGAATATTGGCGTTTGCCAGCTTTAACACGGTTCCTTCTACTCCATATTTAAAATCATAAACAGAAGAAAAATTTTCAGGATCAAAGGTGTTGGTGAAATCAAGAATTTCTGTCTTAAGTTCATTTAAATCTCTACTGGTAAGCGTATTGCCATAGGAATCCCCATTTAAATAGTCTGCAAGCCTGCCAGATTCATCAAGAGTATATACAAGGTTGCCAACACCTACACGCTCTCCTTCTCTTGCATAATAATTTACATAACCTGCATGTGTAGCATTCACAATTTCTTCTTCACGTAAAGCAATTCCTTTATAAATATTGTTTGATGAAAGAGAACCCATTTTTACTTGATGGCCTTCAATATGTTTTTGTGTGAAATACATAAACACACAAACAACAATATAAACGAAAATCACCGCAAAAATGACCATACCTATATTGATATTTAAAGGCTTTCTATATTTAACTATCTTATTTCTATCATTACCGCTCAATTTAAGGACTCCTGTAAAAAATTAAGTACCACATGAAAAAAACCCCCCGGACACCCGGGGGTATGTAATTTATAAGGAAACAACGATTTTATCTTTAAGGGAAGCCGGAAACTCATCTTCATCTAATGAAATGCTAATTACAAAGTTTACTTTAAACGCTTCACTAATTTTGTCTAATTTTGCTATAATAGGTTCAACTAAACTGCCATCTATGCAGGCAATTTTCAAAAAACTATCGAAATACATTTGTTCCAAATCATGATCCTGTGAAATAACCCCACTGATAAATCCAATAAATTCATCTGAATTAGTGATCATATAAGAAGAAACATCAATTAATCTTATTTTATTATTTAGTTCATACATATGTTTTGTGCTCTTATCCAGATATACAATGTTGCCGGATACACTCTGTACCTCAGTATTCACTTTATCTAATAAATGTTTGGTCTTGCCTTTCCCCTTTTTTCCAACTATTAACTGAACCATTGGTAATCCCTCCTGAAGTATAGTATATTTTCTGTATATAAAATAGATTTGCCTAAGTTAATTATAAGTGATTGCTGGTTAAAAAACAACTGTTAATTGTTTATTTCTCCCAACAAATCTGTCATTTGTTCGTACAAACTATCTCTACTGTCAGCACGCATAATAATAGAAATGTAGGGATTACTGGAGGAATCTCTGGAGATCAATACCAGACAATGCCCTGCTGCATTTGTTGTGCCTGTTTTGCCCCCGAGAACCGTAATGCCGCTGGGAGCTTGTGCTGTTCCCTGAATAAAATAATTGCTGTTATTTACGCTGATTTCCTTTGAAGCACCATTCTTATCTGTATACACCGTAGTATAGGAATCCATATGTATAATTTCATTAAAAAGGCTGTAATTTACAGCTTCATTCATGATAAGATACATATCATAAGCAGTCGTGTAGTGATTATCATCAGACAGGCCATGAGGATTCATAAAATGTGTATTGGTAGCTCCAAGGGCAAGCGCCTCTTCATTCATCATGTCAGCAAAAGCATCTATGGAACCGGCAATTCCCTCAGCAATCATAACAGCAGCATCATTTGCTGAATTGATCAGCAAAAGGTGGAGCGCCTGATCTAACGTCATTTGATCGCCTTCCCTAATGCCGCAGACCTGTGCACCTGATTCTAAAGCCCTAACATTTGGTGTTGCAGTCAGCATCATATCACTGGAACCATGCTTTAAAGCAACAAGTGCCGTCATAACCTTTGTCAGGCTGGCAGGATAAAGCTTTTCATGGACATTTTTCGCATAGATTGCCTCTTTTTGATTTACATCAAAAAGGCCTGCCGCGGAAGCTGTAATGGCTGGATTGCCACTCCCTGTATCTGCATCTACAACACATAAATCGCTTGCAAAAGGTTCCGCCACACCACGCTCTTCTTCCAAGTTCACGATCCGGAAACTGCTTACTTCCGAATCTGTAGTATATGGCATATCATAAGAAGCCTGTCCACAGCCTGTAAGCAATAAAATACTTGCTGTAAAAAGTACATATAAATTTTTAACTTTTTTATTTATACATTTCACGCCACTCTAGATCTCCTCTGTCAAGGGACTTGATAAGTAACTCTGCTGTTGCCAGATTGGTTGCCATTGGAATATTATACATATCACAAAGTTTTATCACATTATTTACATCCGGCTCATGGACTTTGGAGGTTAAAGGATCTCTTAAAAAGATAACAAGATCTATTTGATTGTGTTCGATCTGTGCGCCAATCTGCTGCTCTCCCCCAAGATGTCCTGCAAGGAATTTATGAATATTTAAATTGGTTACTTCCTCTACCAGCCTTCCTGTTGTGCCAGTTGCATACAATTCATTTTTACTTAAAATACCACGATATGCTATGCAGAAATTCTGCATTAACTTCTTTTTTGCGTCATGTGCAATTAATGCTATATTCATGCTATACCCCTTCCCTTTAACCCTTATTACCCATTATACATCATTTTGTGCGGCATTGTAACCCCACATTTAAAACAAATCCAATTCCAATAAAAGAACTTACAAGCGACGTGAGCCCGTAACTCACAAAAGGAAGCGGCAGCCCTGTATTTGGAAGTAAGTAGGTAACCACTCCTATGTTAATAAATCCTTGAAACCCTATCATGGCGCCAATCCCTGATGCAATGATAGTACCGGCAATATCTTTGGCCCGCCTGGCTATTAAAAGACACTCCACGCTGATCAGCATGATAAGCACAATAACAGTACACGCCCCTGCAAAACCAAATTCCTCTCCTATAACCGCAAAAATAAAATCTGTCTGCTGTTCTGCAATAAAATCCGCATTTTTTACAGAACTAATCTCGTTATTCTTGTATCCCTTTCCTGTAAGCTGGCCGGAACCAATTGCCATAACAGAATATTCCTGCTGATACCCAAGGGAATTTGCATACTCTTCCTTGTTAAAAAAAGCAACAATTCTGTTTGCCTGATATTGATTTATAATTTTCTGCTCAGGCTGCAGGACAAGATATAGAAAAATCATTAAGGACGGAATTGCAACCGCCAAAAAACCTATAATAACCCTCCAGCGAACCCCAGCAGTAAACATGACTACTGCAAAGATCAAACAAATTACGATCGTTGTTGAAAGATCCGGCTGCGCAAGCACCAGTGCTGCGGGAACTGCAAATAAAATGCAGCACATAAAAATACATTTAAAGGTGTTGAAATGTTCCTTATGCTTATAAATATATTGCGCTAAAAATAAAATAATCAGTATTTTGGCAAGCTCTGAAGGTTGAAAGCGAATTCCAGCAATTGTCACCCATCTTTGTGCCCCCTTCGTATCCTCCCCCATAAAGATGACCAGTGCAAGTATTACCAGATTAAATACATACATAAGCCAGTAAAGATTAAGTAATACCGAATAATCAAACAGAGAGATTACCAGCATTAGAAAAATCCCAACGGCAAAGCCGGCAATCTGTCTGTTTTGAAGGGATGGTTCTGCACTCCCCACCGCAATAATACCAACTATGGCCAACGTAATTACCAAAAATACTAATTTAAAGTCAAAATAGCGTATTTTATACTGTTTCAGCATTTATTTCACCTTTCAGTTTACGTTCTTATGTAAGTCTAAAATCGGAATATTCGCATATAAGGTAGGCGTTTTGTCCCTTCCCTTACTGTCAGTTTTACTGATTTGAATTTCCATACTTTGCGTATCTATTTTCATGTACTTGGATATTACCTTTGCAATATCTGTTTTGATCATTTCCATCATTTCCGGCGAGCAGTTGACTCTGTCAGAAATAAGCAATATTTTTAAACGATCTTTTGCAATTTCTCTTGATTTTTTTCTGCTAAAAAAGTTCCTGATTCCCATGAGACCACCTCCTAATTTTTATGGAAAATACCTGACATCTTTGCCCAAAAAGAAACACCCTTTTCAAATTCAAGGAAAGGTATTTCTTTTCCTGTTACCCGATAACATATATTTTGATATGCTTTTCCTGCCAATGTATTATTTCCTACAAGAGGTTCCCCCTGGTTGGTTGCAATGACTACATTTTCATCATCTGGTACAATTCCAATCAGACTAATTGCAAGAATATCAACTACATCTGCGGCACTCATCATGTCTCCTCGTTTGACCATATCATACCGCAGTCTGTTAATAATCAGGTCAATTTTAGTAAAATCATTTGCCTCTAAAAGCCCAATGATCCGGTCAGCATCTCTGATTGCCGATACTTCAGGTGTGGTAACTACAAGTGCCCTGTCTGCTCCGGCAATGGCATTTTTAAAGCCTTGTTCAATTCCTGCCGGACAGTCTAATATTATATAGTCAAACTGTTCCCGCAGTTGATTGATCATTCTTACCATCTGCTCAGGATTCACTGCTGTTTTATCTTTTGTTTGTGCCGAAGGCATAAGGTATAAGCTTGGATGGCGCTTATCTTTAATTAATGCCTGCTTAATACGGCATTTTCCTTCCACTACATCTACCAGATTATACACAATCCTGTTTTCCAGTCCCATTACAACATCCAGATTGCGCAGTCCTATATCCGTATCGATCAATACCACACGTTTTCCCATAGCTGCCAGACCTGATCCTATGTTTGCAGATGTGGTGGTCTTTCCCACACCGCCTTTTCCTGACGTGACGACAATTACTTCACTCATTTTTTACCTCCAAATTTTAAATGAATTAATTTCGTCCCCTGAGAAAAGTCCCTAAATGGGCAGTTCGCTCAGTAATTCTTTTGTGAGAGAATCCATGATTACTCTTTCGTCTTTTACGTATGCTATTTTCGGCTGTACCTTTGGCTTTATGGACCATTTTGAGGTCTTTTCTTTTTGTTTATATTTGAAATCACCGATTTTTAGTTTTTCCGGTGACATTTCAAGCGCAGCAACATAATGGTGGTGATCTCCATTTCCGCCTGCATAGGCTTCACCAAAAAGCCCTCCTAAAACAATAATGTCTTTTGCAGAAATAATCGCAGATCCCGGATATACATCTCCAAGTATAACAATACTGGATTCTGTTTCTAAAATCTGTCCATTTTTCAGCGTTCCCCTGTAAAACTGTCCTTCATCACCAGCTCCTTGTTTACCTGAAAAATCTGTTTGCTGTAAAGCCTTAACAAAATTTTGATTGGTTGCATCGTCCTCACCTACCAGACAGATAATCTGAAGTTTTGAATTTTCAGAAATTGCATCCAGTATTTGCTTCTCTTCTTCATCCGTCAGCATCCGTCCTTTGATGGAGAGCGCCATCCTTGCATCTTTAAAAAAACTGCTGGATTCATGAAACTTGTCAGCAATATCAATTATTAAGGCTTCAAAAGGCATTTCCGGATCAAGATGCAGTACAATGCCATTGGGAAAGCTTTTTAAAATAACTGAATTTTTCAAAATAATCTTACTCCTTTAAACAATCATTAATCTGTTCTAGCCGTACTGCCAGTTAATTGTTGTGCAACTCCTGTAAGAAGTTCATCTTCATCTACAAGGTTAAAGTAATACTGCAGTACTTCTTTTGTAGTTCTGGCCGCATAACTGGAAGTATATCCAAATGCAATTCTTGTAGCTATGGCTATTTCCGGCTCATCATAAGGTGCATAACAGACAAATAGTGCATGATTGGCACGATTTTTGTCTTCCTCGGCGGTACCTGTCTTACCTGCCACTTTCACTTCCAGATCTTTCAGATAGGCATTGTTTTCAATTACCTGACGCATTCCAAGATGAATGGCATCCCAATAAGTATCCTCCATGTTTATAGTGTTTCTTACTTCTGCACTGTTTTCTTTCAGAAGGTTTCCGCTGTGGTCGGTAATCTTGTCTACCAGTGTTAAATCATAGCAGGTACCGCTATTGGCCACTGTGGTAATATATCTTGCAAGTCCTACAGTAGAAAAATTGTTCGTGCCCTGCCCGATTGCAGAACGCACTGCATCTTCCGTAGATACCTGTGGAGTCGATTCTTCGATTTCAATGCCTGAGGTTTCCGTAAGTCCATACATATCAGCATATTTTTTCAATACTGCAAGTCCAACATCAGGCGAATAGGTATCGCCCTTCATTCCCAATTGGTATCCTAATTCATAGAAAAAAATATTACAGGAATGGCGGATACTTCCTGACAAATTTAAAGAACCATGCCTTCCTGGATGGATCCAGCAGGTTGGTGGGGGATAAATATCTTCAAATATTCCGTTACAGGTAACGGTGGTATACGGTGTAATTGCTCCTTCCAGCAATCCGGCAGTGGCAGAAACCATTTTAAAGGTAGATCCCGGTGCTGTCATTTGCATGGTAGCGTAATTGCGCAGCGGCGTTGAAAGATCATTGAGTAATTGGGAATAATACTCAGCATTTACACCATTAGCCATTTTATTATTATCATAACCCGGATAAGTAACCAGTGCCAGTACATCTCCTGTGTTTACATCAGTAATGACCATAGATGCTGAATAGGGATCTAAGGCTAATTGGGCTGGCGTAATATCCAGATTTTTGATGCGTTCCATCATAAAATTAAATGCAGAAACCGATCCGTTTTCCAAACCAGCCCTTTCCTCGGCAGACACTTCAACCAATTCCTGTTCCAAAAGAATCTTGCAGATCTGTGTTCCTGAAATAACATCCTTTTTTATCATAAACCGATAGATTCGCTTTGCAAAATCGATATTATCTTCCAATTGTTCAAAGATATAACTAACAATATGTTCATAAATTTCTTCCGAATCAGCATATTGACTAGAAAGATCAAGGCTTGTTACGTCAATCCAGTTCATAGCAATACAATAATTTAAATATTCTTTCAGGCTGATAACTTCATCTGTTGTCCATGCAATATAAGTTTCATCATCCACATCTACACGGCTTCTGACGATAATTCCATTTTTATATAACATTTCTGCAATATAGCTTTCATATATCTGATACTCAAGATCAAGGTTTTCATAAGGAGTCATTACTTCTGTAAGTTCTCTTTGAAGGGTATCAAATACACCTGCCTTTCTTTCCATATACCGTTCATAAACTTCTTTTTCTGTTTCTCTTGCGTTCGATGCTGAAAAATGAGATGTATCAATTACATTGTTATTGATCAGGGCATAATAAACATCATAAATAGGAATTTTAATTTTACTGCTGCTTACCTCACTTGTGTTAAATTCTTTAGCATTAATTATATTTGTATAAAGGATACTTGCAAGCTTTTGTTCCAGTATTTTATAAACTGCAATCTGCAAATCTTTGTCAATGGTAAGAAAAACATCATTTCCGGCAACTGGTTCCACATAATTGGTGGTTTCTGTTACTTTTCCAAGGCTGTCAACAAAAATTGTTTCGCTGCCTTTAGTCCCCTGGAGGTAAGACTCCATAGATTTTTCAATTCCTAGCTTTCCCACCGTATCATTTAAATTATAGGCGGATTCCCCATATTCCTCCTGAAGCGTTGTTAATTCCTCCTGCGAAATTTTCCCTGTATAACCTAAAATATGTGAAAAATAAACACTGTCAACATATTTACGGATCGTATCCTCAACAATGGACACTCCCTCTAATTCCGTATTATTTTCCATTACCACAGCTACTGTTGCTTCGCTTACATCTGTTGCAACAGTAGTTGCAATATATTTCTGAAAACTGTTGTTATTCATATCATAACGGATAGATAAAATTTTAAGAACCTCTTCTTTGGTATATCCATTTCCCGGAACAAAAGTATCGCTGGTGTCATCGGCAGTATAATTGCCGATCCGAAACCTGTCCCAGCCACACAAGTAGTCGATTACGTCCTGTGCAGTCGCAGTGCGCTGCTTTTCTTCCAGCTTATCAATGGAAGCATGTCCATAAACATCCGCAAGAAAACGGTTAAGCTGCGTTCCTTCCACCGTAAAAATATACCGTCCATTTTTATCCAGAACAATTTTAAAATCACTGGAAATACTGTCTCCATTACTTTCAATTATATTAATCAGCTTATAAATGGTTGTATTTAAATTTAAGTTTTTATACCGCCCGCTTTCATAAACATCTTCAATCGTAACAGAATGGGCCAGCTCATTATAGGCAAGAAGATTTCCATTTCTGTCATAAATACATCCCCGGCTCCCATTAATTGTACGTTCTTTCATAATTTTCATCTGGAAAGAATCAAGGTATTCTTCTCCATGAACGATTTGCAGGTCAAAAATACGGTTGACCATGATTCCGCCTATGCTGATCATAATCAGTACCAGTACAAAAACTCTGGATGTTACCATATTAAAAAAGTTTTCTCTAAATTCATCAAACAAATTTCCGCTCACTCCTTTTTTCAGAGGCCTCTATCTTCTTGTTGATCCATAAGATCAGCGGATACAAAAGCAACGTTACAAATATGGTATATACCATTTCAGGCAATATGATATGAAGCATATAGTATTTGATATCAAAACGCCTTCTCATCAAAAATAAAATCACATAATAGGAAAATCCATATACAAAATCACTGACCAGTATCAGAATCAAAGGCAGTTTAATATCATCTGGATAAAAAATCCGATTAAATTTACCATTCGCATAACCTATGTACATGTAGATCATTGCGTTTAATCCAAGAACACTTCCGAAAAAGATATCAATGAGAAAACCGCAGCAAAATCCCATAATAAGTCCTGTCTTTTCCCCCCGCATAAAACCAAAGGAAGCCGTCAAAATAATCATAAGATTTGGAACAATGCCGCCAAATGACAGACCTTTGAATACGGTGGTCTGGAGCAGAAAACACACAATAATAAAAAGTACGGATACTATAAAACGCTTCACTTAAGAATCTCCCGTCGTCTGCTTTAGTTCTGTGATCACCAGAACTTCTTCTAAATGCTCAAAATCAACAGCCGGTGTAATCATTCCGGACTTTGTCAAATTATTGGAATCTACCGTAATGCTGGAAATATAACCGATCAGTATCCCTGGCAGGTACTTATCGCTAACATTTGACGTTACGATTTTATCACCCTCTACTACCCTGTCAGCGCTGTCAATCAGCATTTCAAAACTGATCAGCCCATCTGCATACAGTACCAGACTGCCGCGCACCACCAGATTATCCGATGTTGATAAAACCATGCCGCTGGTATTTGAATTATCATCTATAATAGACATGACTTTCGACCAATTAGGTCCTACATCAATGATACGTCCCACCAGACCACTGCCAGCCAGCACATTCATATCGATTGCAAGGCCATCCTCATATCCTTTATTAATAACAAAGGAATGAAACCAGTTTCCGGCATCCTTAGCAATAATGCGGGCACCTACTTTATCGTATTCATCATACTGGGCATCTAAATCATACAACTCCCTTAAATTTGTAAGCTCGTAGCGGTCCTGCTGAAGACGTATATTTTCCATAGTAAGTTCATCCACCTGTGCTTTTAATTCCTCGTTCTCATTGAGAAGATAACGAATCTGCACCAGTTCCTCAGACCGGGTGCTGAGCCAGCTTCCGGCCTTGCTGATTCCATCCTGTAAAGGGATAAGAAAAAAACCGCCAGCAGCGCTGATGGGAGCGCTTAAAAAATTAGTATTAAATGTGATGACTATTAAACCCGTACATAATATTGTTAAAATAAAAAGGAGATATTTACCGGGTAATGTAAACTTTTCTCCTTTTTTCTTTATGATTGGACTCATTTGCTCATTCCTTCAATTGAATAGGCCACTGATTTATAATTTGTATCCTTAATAATTTTGGAAATTCCCAGCGCTACACTTGTTGTCGGATTCTCAGAAACATTTACCTTAAGCCCTGTTCCCTTTTGCATAAGTTCTGCCAAATGATTCACCTGTGAAGCACCTCCTGTCAGATAAATGCCATGCCGGTAAATATCTGCTGCAAGTTCTGGAGGCGTTCTTTCCAAAATTACTTTTATGTTATCGATAATTGTATAAAAATGTTCTGTTAAAGAATCGTCAATTAGCTGAGTTGGAAGTTCCCGCTCCACCGGAAGCCCTGTCACAATATCTCTTCCATAGACCACAGCGCCGGCACCTGATTTTTCAAGCTCACACAGCGCTATTTTCACATTTTCAGCAGTTTTACCACCAATAATAAGGCTGAATTCCCGTCTTACAGCAGCGCGGATGGCATCATCAAATTTTTGCCCGCCCACTTTGATCAGACGGCTTAAAACAATGCCTCCAAGGGAAAGAATCGATATTTCAGTGGTATCAAATCCTACATTGACAATAAGCACTCCCTGAGAGTTTTTTACATCAATATCAAGCCCTAACCCATCCGCAACAGCCTTTTCGACTACCATGATCCTTCTTGCCTTTACCCCAGCATCACGAATCAGATCGTAAAACGCTCTCTTTTCAACCTCAGTAACATCTGTGGGAACTGCAATATAATAGTCCGCCGCCTTTAAATTGCTTCTGGTCAGATCATTGATAAAATATTTGATCAAAAGCTCCATATTTTTTATATCTGCAATCACTCCATTGGAAAGCGGATATGAAATATGAATATTTGCAGGTGCTTTTTCATACATTTCAAAAGCGGAATCACCATAGGCAAATAAATTATTTTTATTTTCAATGGCAATCATATTTTTTTCCACCAGGATCGTATCATCCGAACGGTTATAAATTTTAATATTACTGGTTCCTAAATCAATACCAAATGCACTGTTAGACAAAGTAAATACCCCTTTCTATATTAAATGTTCTTCTTTTAAACTAATGTAACAACCGTCACCTACAATAATATGATCGATCAGCGGTATGTCCATCAGTTCTCCTGCTTTTTTTATCTTTTGGGTAATCAGAATATCCTGATTGCTGGGTTTTGGATCTCCACTGGGATGATTGTGCAAAAGCATTAAATGACAGGCTCTATATTTTAACGCCTGAATAAAAATTTCCCGTGCAGATAATAGTGAAGCATTTACAGTCCCTATTGATACCATATATTCTTCGATTAAGTTTAGCTTATTATCCAAAAGTAATAACAAAACAACTTCTTTTTCCTGATGGCGCATGTTTTCCATATAATATTCCGCCACCGTATCAGGCATATTAAAGCGGAGCGTGGATGCTGCTCTTTCCCTAGACATTCTCATTGCCAGCTCTGCAACACATTTTATTTTTACCGCCTTAACTTCTCCTATTCCTGGGATCTCCATCAGTTCTTTTAAGGAAATATGATGAAGCAGATTGAGCCCCCGCCTGCTTTTTGCTGAGAGAGAAAGTATCTGCTCCGCCAGCTTTAATGCAGGGCAGTTTCGTGTGCCTGTCCTTAAAATAATTGCCAAAAGTTCTGCTTCCGTTAAGGAAGACGGGCCAAGTGATAAGAACTTTTCATAGGGGAGATCCTGATTTTTTTTAATATTTAATTCCATTTATTTCCTTTCCGATCCCTTCTCTCAATCAGAATGAAAAGAAAACAATGCTTTCCGGCTGCTACATAAACCGATATATCACCAATGCTATTACTATGCCTATAATACTGGCAACCGTAATTTTAATTGTAAGTCCGAAAGTAATACACATAATTCCAATATCAAAAATAATCGGTGCAGAAAGTCCAAACGTCTGTCCATAATTAAGCCATGTGCTTGGAAAAAGGTTCCCAATAAATCCACCAATAACGATACCTGCAAGGATCAATAAAAAGCAGGCCCATTTATTTTTACGCATCTGCGTACCTCCGGTTTTTCTTTTGTACAGCCTTAAATGAAATTACAGCCATTCATTATATTAACACAATTGGGAATTTATGTATACTGATTTCATTGAAATTTTATAAGTTTCGTTTGTCAAAATCTTTCATGATTATTCCTTTTTCAACTAATTTCTGTAAGGTTTTCATAATTCCAAACTTACCATGCTGCCAGGTAAGTCCTCCCTGAAAATATACTGCATAAGGAGGTTTGATCGGTCCATCTGCGCTTAGTTCAATAGAAGAGCCAGATACGAATGCACCGGCAGCCATAATTACCGGGCTGTCATATCCCGGCATATCCCAAGGCTCCGGTGATACATGTCCATCTACGCCTGCCGCCTGCTGAATCCCCTGACAAAAAGCAATGACTCCCTCTGGATTTCCAAAGGTAACTGCCTGAATAATATCATGTCTTGATTCTTTTCCATTTGGTACCACATCAAAACCAAGCTTTTCATATAAATTAGCCGCAAAAATGGCAGCTTTCAGCGCATTGGCTGTTACCGCAGGTGCTAAAAAAAGCCCCTGATAAAAAGCGCCTAGTACCTGTAAAGATGCACCCACTTCCTTTCCAAGCCCTGGCGAGGTTAAACGATAAGCCGCATTTTCAATACATTCCTTTGTTCCTGCAAGATAACCGCCTACAGGCGCTAACCCGCCCCCAGGATTTTTGATCAAAGAACCAACCACCAGATCTGCACCCACGTCAGAAGGTTCACGTGTTTCCGTAAATTCTCCATAGCAGTTATCTACCATACAAATCACATTTGGATTGCATTTTTTTACAAAAGAAATCAATTGACTAAGTCGGTCTGTTGACAGAGTCGGTCGGGTTTGATATCCCTTGGAACGCTGAATGGTAACCATTTTTGTTTTTTGATTGATTGCCTTTTTGATTCCCTCAAAATCAAAATTTCCATCTGGTAAAAGATCCACCTGCTTATAACTGATGCCATATTCCTTCAATGAACCCTTTGAAGGACGAATTCCAATCACCTCCTCCAAAGTATCATAAGGCTTTCCTACCGGCGAAAGAAGTTCATCTCCCGGACGCAGATTGCTCATAAGGGCAAGGGCAAGGGCATGGGTGCCGCAGGTAATCTGCGGCCGCACAAGTGCATCCTGGGTATGAAAAATATCCGCATAAACCTGTTCTAAGGTTTCCCTCCCCAGATCATTATAACCATAGCCGGTGGTTCCAAGAAGACAGGCTTCACTTACTTTATTTTTCTGCATGGCCCCAATAACTTTTAACTGATTATATTCAGAAAGTGCATCAATCTCTTCCCAGCGTTCTTTGAGAGAATTCCATATATCCTGTGCATAATCATATACTTGCCTGCTGATTCCCATAGAAGCATATATTTGCTCTATCTGTTCAGTTTTCCTTTCTATTTCACTCATATTGATTTCCCTTTCCTATTCCTTTAATAATTGTCATTTCAAGCAGTTATAATGCATGAATTTTAGATACCATAAACTCCAGTATTTTCTGATCATCATATTCAAAAGAAGGCTTATCAATCCAGATCACATTCCGTTCACGCCTAAACCATGTAAGCTGTCTTTTGGCAAAATGCCGGGTATCCCGTTTGATTTTGTAAACTGCATCTTCTAAAGTACATTCCCCATTTAGGTATTCTAAAATTTCCTTATACCCCAGTCCCTGCATGGATACCATGTTTTTATGATATCCCATATCCTTTAGGTTTTGCACTTCTTTTACCAGCCCCTGCGTAAGCATGGCATCCACACGTTCATCAATCTTTTGATACAACAGTTCTCTGTTATCATTTAATACAAAATAGCAGTTCGCATATGCTGCATCCTTTTCCCGTTCTCTTTGATTATGTTCTGAAATAGGATAGCCATTCAACTCATAAAACTCCAAGGCCCTAATGATGCGCTTCTTATTATTTGGATGAATTTCTTTGGCTGATGCCGGATCAATCCGGCAAAGATATGCATGGAGATTTTCCATTCCCTTTTCTTTTGCTTCTCTTTCAAGCCTTGTACGCACGGGAGAATGATCTTCTTCCTTTGAAAAATCAATGTCATATAAAAGTGCCTGGATATAAAAGCCGGTTCCGCCTACAATGATGGGAATATGTCCTCTTTCATAAATAACATGAAGCGCCTTTTCTGCCATTTCTTTGAAGCGGCAGACATTAAATTCTTCCTCCGGCATAAGAACATCCACCAAATAATGTGGAATATCCTGCATTTGTTCTTTCGTTATTTTAGCAGATCCAATATCCATGTACCGATAAACCTGCATAGAATCTGCCGAAATGATTTCACCATTAATTTTCTTTGCAAGTGCAATTGACAAAGCAGTTTTTCCTACTGCTGTAGGGCCGGTAAGAATCACCATTTTATTTTTCCGACTCATGATCCGGTGCCGCCTTTCCCCTTTTAAAAATCTGTAAGTTACAAAACCCGCTTAAATTTTTTTTCAATTTCATATTTACTCATAGATATAATGGTAGGACGTCCATGAGGGCAATGATAAGGATTTTCAAGGGTGAGAAGCTCATCAATCAACGCCATGGCTTCTTTTTCGCTTAATTTCTGATTTCCTTTTACTGCCGCCTTGCACGCCATAGAAGCCAGCTTATTTAAGATTACTTCCGGCGTGCCTTTCATGGGATTTTCCATCAGTTCATCCAAAATCTCAGTAAAAAGCTCCTTTTCATTACATCCATATAAATTAACCGGCATGCTTCTTATGGCATAGGCGCCTCCGCCAAACTCCTCTATTTCAAATCCAAAGTCTTCAAAATATTTTAAATATTCCCTAAGAACTTCTTCCTCCCTGCCGGTCAAATTAATAATTACAGGCGGATTAAGCATCTGGGAAGCAGTATGTTTTTCTTCAAGTTCTTTTACAAGCCGCTCATATTTCACCTTTTCATGCGCGGCATGTTGGTCTATCATAAACAATTTATCATGAAAAGCAACTAACCAGTAAGTTTCAAAGATCTGTCCCATGATCTTATATTCGTCCTTTGCATCTTTTGTCAGAAAACTTTCTTCAAAAAGATCGAACTGCTTTGGCCGTTCCACTAAAATATGCTCATCTGCCTTGATGATGTTTGCATGAATTCCTTCATTCCTGTCTGAATTTCCGTCAGTTTTATTCCCAATGATTCTATTTTCGCCTATTTTATGCAGGAAATCTTTTACACTAGGTTCTTTAGGCATTTCCTGTCTTGCGGCAGCACTTGCAACGCTCCTTTGATATTCCATATTTTCTTCCTTAAGCATCATTTGACTGCGCTTAAGTTCAAAAGGCTCAGGCGCTTTTTTATAAACTTCTTTTTCTTCTTTTTCTATTGTCAGTCTGATATCAGGAATCATCTCAAGTTCTTTTAAATAATTCTGAATCCCCTTAGAAAGTTTCTCATAGATTTCCATTCCCTGAATTAGACGAATTTCCATTTTCGCAGGATGTACATTTACATCAATCAAATCTGGTGGAATAGAAAAATGAAGCACGCAAAAAGGAAACTTGTGCTGCATAAGATACGTGCGGTATCCTTCTTCCACAGCCTTTGTGATAATATCATTTTTTACAAAGCGCCCATTTACAAAATAGGTTTCAAAATTCCGGTTAGAACGATTTAGATCAGGACGTCCTAAAAAACCGCTTACTTTTATTTCTTTTTCATTGTCAATTTCCATTTCAAAGAAATTCAATGCTTCTGTAACATCTTTACCATATATGCGGTAAATTACCTCTTTCAAATTATTATTTCCAGAGGTATGAAACTTTATCTGCCCATTTTGAATAAATTTGATTGCAATATCCGGCCGCGATAAAGCAAGATGTTCCATTAAATCAGAAACATAGCCTCCTTCCGTCTGAGGCTGTTTTAGAAATTTCTTTCGAACAGGCGTATTAAAAAAAAGATTCCGTACAAGAAAAGTAGTTCCATTGGGAGCACCAATTTCTTCTAATTCTTCTTCCTTTCCTCCTGCAATGGCATAACGGATCCCGGTAAGGTCTTCTTTTGTTTTAGTGATAACCTCCATTTGAGAAACTGCAGAGATACTGGATAACGCTTCCCCCCTAAACCCTAAGCTGGACACGAAATCCAAATCCTCAATGGATGTAATTTTACTGGTTGCATGTCTTAAAAAAGCTTTTTTTACCTGATCCTTTTCAATACCGCAGCCATTATCAGTAACGCGGATGAAAGAAATTCCTCCATCCTTAATTTCCACTGTAATGGCGCCTGCCTCTGCATCAATTGCATTTTCGGTCAATTCCTTAACCACGCTTAAAGGACGTTCTACCACTTCCCCCGCAGCAATCTTATCAATTGTACTTTGATTTAACAAATTAATTACAGGCATAATTCCTCACAATCTGCCGCTTTGCGGCAAAATAATATGTTTTGTTATCCCCATCTGTTTTTCAGTTTATTCTGAAGCCTGTAAAGGGTATTTAATGCATCCAGAGGGGTTAACGTAGTAACATCAATCTCTTTCAGTTCATTGAGAACATCCTCATCCTTAACTGTATCAAATAAGGACATTTGACTTAAATCAACTTCATCATATTTTACTGCTTTATGCTTGGTATCCTTTTGATTTACCGTAATACTTTGCACTTTTTCAAGGATATCATTGTCACAAAGCTGTGCAACGATCTCTTTTGCCCTGTCTATCACCATATCAGGAACTCCAGCCAGCTTTGCTACCTGAATACCATAGCTTTTATCTGCACCGCCTTTAATAATCTTTCTTAAAAAGACAATATCATCTCCTTTTTCCTTGACAGCAATACAATAATTATTTACATTATTCATTTTCCCTTCCAGCTCAGTAAGCTCATGGTAATGGGTTGCAAATAAGGTTTTTGCTCCCAGCAGCTTTTTGTTGCTGATATGCTCAATTACCGCCCATGCAATACTAAGGCCGTCAAAGGTAGAAGTCCCCCTGCCAATTTCATCCAATATCAAAAGGCTGTTTACTGTAGCATTGCGGAGAATATTGGCCACTTCATTCATTTCTACCATAAAAGTGCTTTGGCCGCTTGCCAGATCATCTGATGCCCCCACCCGGGTGAATATTCTGTCCACCAAGCCGATATTCGCACTTGCTGCCGGTACGAAACAGCCAATCTGCGCCATCAGCACAATCAAAGCTGCCTGCCGCATATAGGTTGACTTTCCTGCCATATTAGGTCCTGTGATAATGGAAACACAGTATTTATTATTATCTAAATAGGTATCATTGGAGATAAACATCTCGTCAGAGATCATCTGTTCCACTACCGGATGCCTGCCGCCTTTAATATCAATAACTCCCTTTTCATTAATGGCTGGTCTTACATAATGATTCCGTTCCGCTACAAAAGAAAAGGATGCCAGCACATCCAGCTTTGCCACCGCTTTAGCTGTCCGTTGAATTCGCTCCATTTCTCCTGCAATTGCATCTCTTAACTGGCAGAACATATCATACTCCAGGGAAAAAAGCTTGTCTTCGGCATTTAGAATCATATCTTCCAATTCCTTTAAACGGGCGTTCGTATAACGTTCTGCATTGGCAAGGGTTTGTTTACGGATATAGTCATCAGGAACCATAGATTGATAGGAATTGGTCACTTCATAATAATAACCAAACACTTTATTGTATTTAATTTTCAGATTTTTGATTCCGGTTCGTTCCCTGTCTTCTTCCTCCAGCTTTGCCAGCCAGTCCTTTCCTTCCGTTTTGGCATGCCGCAGCTTATCAATGGTTTCATCAAATCCAGTTTTAATAATGCCGCCTTCTTTAATGGCAACAGGCGGATCTTCCTCAATGGCATTTTCAATCAGGGTGCAGATATCATCAAAAGCGTCAATTTCGCCATCAATTTCACTTAAAAGCGCATCCTGAAAATCCCCCAGCAGCGTTTTGATATGGGGAAGCATTTTTAGAGAATTTCTAAAGGCAATCAAATCTCTTGGGTTGGCAGAACGATAACTTACCTTTCCAAGCAGTCTCTCCAAATCATAAATGGGATTTAAATATTCTCTGATTTCATCACGTTCGATCGCTTGTTTTGACAAGGCTTCCACACTATTTAAACGCATTTCAATCTTACTTTTGTCAATCAAAGGCTGCTCCACAAACTGCCGCAGCGTCCTTGCCCCCATCGCCGTCTTTGTTTTATCCAACACCCATAAAAGAGAACCTCTTTTCTGCTTTTCACGCAGTGTTTCCGTCAGTTCAAGATTTCTCCTGGTTGAACTGTCAAGAAGCATATATTTACTGGTTAAATAAGGATATAAATGGGTAATATGCTCCAGAGAAGTCTTTTGGGTATCGGAAAGATACTGCATCAGGCCTCCTGCCGCAATTAATCCTGAAGGAAAATCTTCAATTCCCATACCCATAAGGGTGGTAACATGAAAATGCTTTAATAAACTTTTTCTTCCTCTTTCCTCATCAAAGAAATGAGGTTCTAAAGGGTATATGGCAACATGCATTCTGCCCTTTAAGTCCTCAATATCAATACCGCTTAGCAAAAAAGCATCATTGCAAATAATTTCACTGGGAGAATATTTATTGATTTCATCTAACAGTTTTCTGTTATCTTCTACTTCTGTCAGGTAATAATCTCCCGTGGTGACATCTGCAATGGATATGCCGGTTTTTCCCTGAAAATAGGCAATACACATAATAAAATTATTGCGCCCTTCATCAATTGCCTGAAAATTTGTATTTGTGCCTGGAGTGACAATTCTGACCACTTCTCTTTTCACAAGCCCTTTGGCAAGCTTGGGATCTTCTACCTGTTCGCAGATCGCCACCTTATAGCCTTTGGCAACTAATTTATTTAAATAACCGTCTACTGCATGAAAGGGAACTCCGCACATAGGTGCACGTTCCTCAAGCCCGCAGCTTTTTCCGGTAAGAGTAATTTCAAGTTCCTTAGATGCAGTAAGCGCATCCTCAAAAAACATTTCATAAAAATCTCCCAGCCGGTAAAAAAGAATACAATCCGGGTATTCCTCTTTTGTTTCCAGGTATTTTTGCATCATTGGTGTTACTTCTGCCATTTTTATCCCTATGCCTTTCCATTAACCTTAGCAGTGTTTATATCCGCTTATATTTCTCCAAAGTAATAAAAACCGCGGCATTCCTTTAAATACACCGGCACGATCTGCCCAATCAGCGATTTATCCCCAGCAAAATGCACGATGGTATTATTGGAAAGCCTTCCTGTAAGCAAACGATCATCATGCTCATTTACTTCCTCCACAAGTGCCTCTAATGTCTGCCCGGAAAGTTTGTTTACCTGCTCCCGTGCAGTATCCTGTACTACCTTTAAAACCCGGTCAAAGCCTTCCTTAACTACAGCTTCTGGTACTTGATTTTCCATTGCCGCTGCAGGAGTTCCGGTACGCTTGGAATAAATAAAAGTAAAGGCATTGTCATATTTTACTTTTTTTATCACATCAATGGTTTCGTCCACATCACAGGGCTCTTCGCCGGGAAAACCTACTATAATATCGGTGGTAATTGAAATATCAGGTATTTCTTTTCTTATTTTTTCAGTTAATGCCAGGTATTGTTCTTTTGTATATCGTCTGTTCATAGCCTGCAGGATTCTTGTTGATCCGGACTGCAAAGGCAGATGCAGGTGTCTGCAGATTTTTTTAGATTCCTTCATTACCTGAATCAGTTCATCTGAAAGATCCTTGGGATGGGATGTCATAAAGCGAATGCGCTTTAATCCTTTAATTTTTTCCACTTCCCTAAGAAGTTGTGCAAAACTCATGGTCTCTTCTAAGTTTTTTCCATAAGAGTTTACATTCTGCCCCAGAAGCATGACTTCTACTACACCATCCTGAACAAGTGCTTCTATTTCCCGGATAATATCCTTTGGGTTACGGCTCCGTTCCCTCCCGCGTACATAAGGAACAATACAATAACTGCAGAAATTATTACAGCCAAACATAATATTAATCCCTGATTTAAAGGAATATTTTCGTTCTATTGGCAGATCCTCCACAATTTTATCTGTATCTTTCCAGATATCGATTACCATGTCGTCAGATTCAAACATCTGTACCAAAAGCTCGGCAAACTTATAAATGTTGTGGGTTCCAAAAATGAGATCAACAAACCCATAGCTTTTCCTGATCTTTTCTATCACAGATGGCTCCTGCATCATACAGCCGCAAAGAGCAATTTTCTTGTGAGGCATTTGTTTCTTTAAGCTGTTCAAATGTCCTAACCGTCCGTAGACACGCTGGTTAGCATTGTCGCGTACCGTACAGGTATTATAGATAACAAAATCAGCACCTTCATCTTCAATCAGCAGATAGCCCGCCTTTTCTAAAATACCAGCCAGTTTTTCCGAATCTCTGGCATTCATCTGACAGCCAAAGGTTGTTACACAGCAGGTCGGTGTACGCCCCAGTTCTTCCTTTAGCCGCTGCACATGTATACCTGCCTTCTCAATATAAGCAATCTGCTTTTGCGTCTCTGTTATATCCTTTATTTCATTTGTCCTTATCTGATCTTTTTGTTCCATGTTATTCCATTTATTCCTTTTCACTATATTCCTGTACGCAATAGGTATAGGCTCTTCCCTGTTTTCCGGTTCTCCTTATCCTATCAAGGTAATGAAGAATATGAATCACCGTCTGCGCTTGTTCTTTTCGGATTTTTACTGCTTTTGCAAACTCCTGTACCGTAAAAGGCTCCTTAAGTTCATAGGGAATTAGCTGCATATAATCTTCTAACCGATCAAATCTTATTTCCTCAATGAAAGCAACCGGAATTCTGTCATACCGTACCGAACCTCTTTTTCTATCCCGGCTCCAGCCATTTAGCAGACGGTATTCCTCCACATCAAGTATTGGAAAACACAAACGCAAATTCTTATCCGTCAAAAAACTCTTAATTTTATACAATTCATAAAAGGCTCTGTAAATATTTCCCTTTACAGGACTTTTCCGAAGTGCAGAGCATTCGCCTGATTCTTCATCAATCCATCCCAGCCATTTTGTCCGGGGAATCGGGTGTACAATTGTAACAGGATACTTGGGCAGGAAAGCTTTTAGCTTTTCTCTCATTTTATCAAAACCAGCAGTTTGAATTTCAATAATTTCTGTTCCCGTAAAAATATCTGCAATATATCCTTCAATCATAATCTCCTGCATTTCTTTTGCCGGTGCGTAGTAATCCTTTAGAATCCCATGAACGGTTTTTTCCTTAAGAGTTCCGATTCCATTTCTTTTTTTCTGGGATAATATATAATTTTCTTTTACTTCTTCAAAACGTCTTTCATCTATCATATTAACTAGTTATTTTCGTTCCAAAAACAGTTTTCTGGAAATGAAATTATATACCATAACAATACCGGTAGCAATAATGGCCGCAATAGATACCATAAGTTTATCAGAAATCATATTTTTAAGTGCCTGCGAATGTACATAGATTCCGTCGATGCAGACAAACATAACAATTTCATTAATAACAAGCCCAATTGCTGACAGAATAAGAAATACCGTAAATTCTTTCTTTTGATCCATTTTCTTTTTCTGGGTAAATACAAATTTAATGCTTAAAATATAATTGACTACGGCAGAAACCACAAATCCAATAAACTTAGAGATTGAATAATGAACGCCTACAATGTTCGCCAGTCCGGTAGTAAGCCCAAAATCAATTAAAAAGCAAAAAAAGCCCACCACTCCAAACTTTAAAATCTGGTTAATTAAATTCTTCATTTTATTCCCATGCCTTCCTGCATATTGAATGTACTTCTGATTTGCAGGACATCCTTCAACAACTATAGTACTTCACTGTGTCCTTATATTACAAAAAAGAATGCCATGCGTAAATTATTATAACATGACATTCTGATTTTGAGATATTAAATTTTTATTCTGTTTTTATTTTTCTTATATTTCTTTTATTTTGTGCCTCTCATGCCTGATTTATAATAAAAGCAGATTTTATCCGGAATTGCAAATATTTCTTCTTTTCCTTTTTCATTCTTCTCCACCCGATATTCGGTCCGGTCAGCAAATACAATCCTTCCATCAGGAAGTGCCAGAGCGCAGACACCTTCATAGTCACAGGGAGCTTCCCATGCAGGCAGAATATTTACTGCGCTTTCCTCTCCCAAATTATATGTGAAAATGCCATCATACCCCCACAACACAAAATCTGTATCAGTTCCCGGCGATAATATATCCAGCATGATCGTACCTTTGGGCACAATACCGCTGTAAATTTCTTTCAAACATTGATTTTCCATATCCACAGAAGCAATTCCCAGCCGATTATCTTTATCCATGATCAACGTATAAACTGCCCCATCTTTTCCCAGACCAAGACATCCCAGCATATGTGTGGTGTATTCTTCTGACTTAATTTGTGATATCAGATTTCCGTCTCTATCCAGTACCATTAATAAGCTTTCCTCTTTCATGCCAGAAGCTCTAAGATAGATATAACCATTTTCATCCACAGCCATTCTATAGATCATGCCATTAGATTTCCTGTAAGGAGATAAATCAATTTTATTGATATAATTGCCTTCCCCATCCAGAATTAATATCGACAAATCCCATGTTTCGTCATTTTTCATTTCTGCAAGCCCCATATAAACATTCATGGACTTGTCCTGACAAAGCGCTGTTATCCTTGTTTTTTTATCAAAATCATTATAAAACAATGTTGAATTGCTGTTTCCTATTTCCATCTTATGAACTTCATTCCAGCCTGTCAGGAAAATGCAATTTTGACCAGCCGCAATCATCTGGATTTCCAAATCTCCTGTATAATAAAAGGTCAATTCTTCTGCCGGATTATAAACCACTTCACTTTGTAAAATATCTTTATTTGTTTCCTGAACCGCTTCATTCTCATTTAAAATTTTCTCTGGAATTTCTGCTTCCCCTGCTGTAATCATTTCATTCATTTTCTGCAGACTGTAATCTCTTTTATACCGGAAATCAATAATTTGTAAAAGTTCTTCATCATTCATTTCCCTTTCTGGAAAAAAGAAGGTGCTGGTATCTTTATAAAAAGCGACTCCCCTTCCCTTATAATCTGTAGTCTGTCGAAGCATAGTCAGTTCTTTTTTCGGAAAATGTGCCTGATTTAAATAAGAAATTTCAAGCTCCTCTATTCGTTTTTCTTCTGCCTCCGAAAAAGGCCGGTTATAATTATCAGATGGAATCCTGGATGTATAAATCTGAACAAAATACTCTTCCAATTCTTTGTGGTTCATAGCTTCCATCCGCTCTTTTAAAATTCCTGCTGTTGCTGTTGCTGTAATAGAAAAAAGCATAGTAAGTACTGCTGCCAGAACCAGCGCCTTTCTTAAATTCATTTTGGGTTTAAGATTTTCACCAGGGATCTGCTTGAGCAGATAATTTACTTTATTTTCCAGACCTTTAGGCAAAATCATTTTTTCTTCTGAAGCCATAGATAATAATTTATTTTCAAATTGATCGTTCATATAAACTCCTTTCCGCTCAAAGCATTTCTTTTAGAAGCTTCTTCCCTCTGGATAAACGTGACTTTACAGTTCCCTCCGCAATATGGAGCACTTTACTTATTTCTTTTATTGACATTTGCTCATAAAAATATAAAATAATCACTTCACGATAACTCTCCCTAAGTTTTATCACCACATCCCATAGTTCATGATGATTATCCCAAAAGGCTGGTTCTAAGCCTTTTGTCTGCTCAGCAGCGAACTCCTTTCGAGATCTGCGGTAAATTCTCCGAGCCTCATTTGCAGTGATCTGCATGATCCATGCTTTAAAGCTTTCAGGTTTTTTCAAAGTCTTTAGGTTTTCATATGCCTTTAATATTGCTTCGCTGACTGCATCTTCCGCATCTGTGCCTGAACGCAGTATTCCATAGGAAAGCCTGTACATATTGAGACTATATTCCTTGATAAGCCCTGCAAAAGTTTCATTATCTATTGTAGACACTGCTTATTTACCCCCTTTCTTTTGCCTTCACTTATAAGATTATTTATCCCTGCAAAAGGTTCCAAATAGCAGATATTTCTGTTTTGCAGCCGCTTGTCTCATTGTACACGGAAAAAATGTGCGGAAAAATTCCGCACATTTTCAAATATTTTTTCCTGCTGTTAACGATCACAACAATTATTCTGGTGTTCTTCACATCCACATCCTGCATTTTGATTGAACATAAAGGGCCTTTGCTCAAACCTTGGTTCAGGACGGAATTCTGGTCTGCAGTCGCAGCTGTTATTATCTGAGCTGTCATTTCCACATCCACTGTTTGCGTTATTGCCGCATCCACAATCATTTCTTTCACGCCCGCGCCCACAATCACAATCGCGGTCACGATCATCCCTTCTGCTGTCTCTGCCGCAACCGCTGTCGGAACAACCTCCGTTATTTCCACAGCATAACAATAATAATACCCAAATCAGACAATTCATGCTTTTATCACTCCTTTTTCATATGCTTTATCATATGCAGAAGCAATAAAAATGTACCTTTCCCATCAGGCTTTGTGAAGCAGTTCCTTTTTGATATAGGCAAAAGTTGCCTCTTCTCCATTCTTTGCCAGCATACGAAGAAGTTTTTCCAACACAGCTTTCGTTTCTGGGTGAATAGGCGCTTTTTCTCTTCCTCCTGAATAATATTCCCAGGGGGATGCATCGGTATACTGCTTTCCATTGTAGACCTTACATGCCGCAATACGATCCATCAACATTTCAACAATATATTTTTTAGGCATGGGGGCTGGCGCCATGCCTCCGGAAATTTCCTTTATGCTATAGTCAATCCAGTATTCATAATGATGCTTATTTCTCCCTTTATGATGAAGCCATGCAGAAGAATATCCAATCGCTTCCCTTTCCGCATTGTTAGGGCTTCGATTTCCCTGATAATATTTTACACCAACGAAAAATTCACTGGGACTATATTTGGACATATCATGAAGAATCCCCTGCTTGTATAAGCCTACTTTAAAGCATCCCTTCATCACAAGATATTTATGATGTGTAATGGTTTTAAAATGTTTCCAAGCATTCATAAAATCAGCCATCTTTCCTTAGCTTTTTTCCTTTTACTGCTTTTTTTGATCCAAAAGTTCCCATAGCAGGCTTTTGGGCCTGATATATGGTAATGCTTCTTTCTTTTACAGAAATTACAGAATTTTCATCCTCCAGACAGGCATTATTTTGCTGCACTTCAAAGGGGAGGGAGGTATCTGCAATTTTTCCCCAAATAACACCTTTCGGCAGCTTTGGCAATGCCAGTTTATGGGGTTCCCAATGCATATTATATGCAAGATAAAAGAAATCTTCCTGTTTCTCAGGAGCATACTGTCCACATAGCAAGGTTCCCATCATAAGGCTCATATAGCTTAAATCCGGTATCCACGCCTTTATACCATGATAAGAAATATCAGGATATCCACACCCTTCTATGTCAATTCCCATTAATTCCTCTTTCATATGCAGAATCCGGTTTTTCTTACGCAGCCGGATCAGAAAACGAACATAAGCAGTTATTTCTTCTGAAAATTGAGTTTTCTTCCACTGTATCCATCCACTTTCATTATCCTGACAATAACAATTATTATTGCCATTTCTGGAATTTGCGAACTCATCTCCACTAAAAATGAAAGGAATTCCCTGTGCTAAAAACACAAATGTTAATGCATTTTTGATCTGTTTCAGTCTGAGTTCTAAAACAGATTTTTTCCGGCTGATGCCTTCCGCACCACAATTCCATGTAAAATTCACATCATTTCCATCATGATTGCTTTCACCATTTTCTTCGTTATGTTTTTTTTCAAAGGAAACACAATCATATAATGAAAAGCCATCATAATCCGCCAGATAATTGACCACTCCATGTTCTTTGGGATTTCTGCGCTGGTAATACAGCACCTGATTCATCAATCCTTCATCCCCTTTTAAGTAACGCCTCATATCCTGCCGGTAATTATCATTGTCAGACATAAAGTTTTTATTTATTGTATCTCCAATTATTTCAAGGTCTTCCTGTGGCAGATAAGTACACCAGATCTTCGTGTCCTTAAGTGCAGCCTCTTCGGCAAGCAGTCTGTAAGGAATATGAAATCCATTGATACGGACTCCGTCAATGTGATATTCTTTTACCCAGAATTTGATTACTTCCAGTATATAAAGCTGCTTTGTCTCTAGTGGAAAATAAAACTGTACCATAACTTCAATTCCATTTTTATGTAGTTCCCGAACCAGCAGTTTAAAAGAATGTTCCGGATGAAAAGATGCACTGTAAGATGCCTTAGGTGCAAAATAAAACCCCTTTTGAAATCCCCAGCAGTTAAGCCGCAGTACATCCTGGGCAGTCTTATCCTCTAATATCACATTTGAAAATGTCTGTGCCTGCAAAGACACAGAAGGCGGTATTACCTTCTCTGGAAACATGCATTCTTCATACTCATAGCATGGCATCAGTTCAACAGCAGTTATCCCCAGTTCCGATAAATAAGGAATTTTTTCAATAATTCCTTCAAAAGTGCCACGTTTTTTTACGCCGGAACTTTTGTGCATCGTAAATGCACGCACATTAAGACCATAAAGAATACTGTCCTCTAAAGGTATTTTTAAGGGTGTATCTCCCTGCCAGTCAAAGCTGCTGTCAGAAAGTTTTCCGTAGGTTTTACGTGCACCATTTGCTCCGTCTCCCCATTTTTCCAGCCCTTTTATTCCTCTCGCATAAATATCAGTAATAATCTGGTCACCTACATAATAATTATAAGTATAATCTGCAATAGGATTCCCTTTTAATATTATTCCGTAAAGGGTGCCTATTCTACCCTCATCAGAAAAGGAAAATCTTTGCTCTACGCCTTTGTTGTCATATAAGATCACACCGCACTCTTTTGCGGCAGACGCTTCAAATGCAAATACTGCTTCCGTTTTTGTAACACTTACGCCAGGTTTATCCGGTTTAAAATAAGTAATTTCCCAATTTGATCCCATGCGCCCTCCTGTCAGCTCAATTTAAAAGAAAATGCGCTATTAATATCATATCATAAAAATATCCTGCTGTGTAAAAAATATTGAAGCTATTGTTGCACAGAAATCAAATGGCTAGTAAAATGAAAATAACAAATAAAACAGGCGGCCAATAGGCAAAGGAGAACTTTATGAATAAAAAGGAAACAGATCATTTAAACAAGCAGGAGAATACGCAGTTAGATGAGCCTGCCGAGGAAATGACCGTTACTCTGGATTTAGATGACGGGACAAGCGTAAACTGTGCCATTGTTACAATACTTACTGTTCGTGATCAGGATTATATCGTACTGCTCCCCCTTGAAGAAGATGGCGAAAATAAGGACGGTGTAGTATGGTTTTATCGTTATCGTGAAAATGAAAATGATCCAAATGAAGAACCAGTGCTGGAATATATCGAAAATGATGAGGAATATGAGATCGTTGCCGATGCATTTGACGAGTATCTGGATAATGTAGAATTTGATGAATTTATGGAAGAGGAGTAACCCCTTCTAAATATCTGGATAATTTTCTGTTTCGTTCTTTCGTGTAATAAAGATATAAATCATTTTTGGCTCTTGTTATGGCAACATACAGGAGCCTTCTTTCTTCCTCATGTTCTTTTTCCGTTTTTATCTCTCTTCCCGGAATAATTCCTTCATTCACATCTGGCAGATATACCCTTTCAAATTCAAGACCTTTTGCACCATGCATGGTAAGAATATTAAGCCCCTTTTTTTCTATTTCCCCAGATATGCCTGCGTCAGATTTTTCTTCCATCAACTTTATGAATGTTCCAATCGGAACGCCTGCTTTATATGTGAAAAAGATATGCTGTATCTGATCTGCCTGTCTGCACAATCGTTGAAAATCTCTGTAATCTTTTGAAATTCCTTGTAAATAACCATCATAGCCAAGAGTTTTCCTGAAAAAGGTAATTGCCATCACTGTCCCTAATTTTTCTGCAATACAAAGCTGCTCAAAAAACTGCCTGACTGCCTGACGCATTTCCTGATTTTTCATATAATATTGCTCCATATATTCCTGCCGCACTTCTTCACATGGCAAAGCTGCACGCGCAAAAAAACGGTTGGGCTTATTCATAAAGCGGATCAGATCACATCGTTTTTTTCCACAAAACAAATAAGACAAAAAAGACTTTATATCCTCCATAATAAAACTGTGAAAAATATCATCTTTTGAAACGCTTTTTCCCTGCACTGGAATTCCTTTTGCCTTAAAAAGCTCCCTATATTGAATTCCTTCCCTGTTTGTCCTTACTAAAACAGCAGTGTGATATAGATCCTCCAGCTCTAATAAAGATAATTCTTTTACCATCCTAAGTTCTTCTTCCCTTCTTGTTTCAAAACAGGAAAGAATAATTTTCCCGCCACTTTTTATGGGATGAAATTCCTTAACAAACCGCTTTTTATTTTGAGATATCATTTTTTCAGCCAGTTTAATAATTTCCCTTTTACTTCTGTAATTTTCTGTCAGCATAATTTGTATTCCTTTCGGAAAATCCACTATAAACTGCTGCATAATATCAGGATAGGCTCCTCTGAATCCATAAATCGTCTGATCGTCATCTCCTACTGCAAAAATATTGTTTTCAGCAGCAGCTAAAAGCTTAATCACTTCATATTGCGACCAATTAATGTCCTGGAATTCATCTACAAGAATATATTGAAATATTTGCTGGTATTTTTTACGAACGGTTTCATTTTCTGTTAAAAGCCTTAAACATTCTGTAATCATATCATCAAAATCAAGGAGATTTTGTTCCTGCATATAACGTTCATATTCTTCTTTTATATGTTTCACTTCCTCGTAAGAAAATTCCGCACACTCCTCCATACATTGATCTGGTATATTTTTCATTTTACTGATTCGGTTAATTAATATGGTAATAAACTCATAACCCGATTTAGATGCCAATCCCAAATTATTTAAAATAATGTGAAAAAGCTTCCTTTTATCTCCTTCACTAATCAGGGAATTTGCTGCTGCTTTTCCTGATTGCTTTAAAATATTATAGCAGACACTATGAAAAGTGCCAAAATGTACGCCAGTATGTACACTTTCTGCCTCAAAACGTTCTTTCATTTCCATAGCAGCAGCTTTGGTATAGGTGATAACGAGAATTTTGTCCGACTGGACATGACAAATATTGATCAGGTATAGAATACGTTGAATAATAGTGAAGGTTTTTCCACTGCCGGGACCGGCACATACTAAAGCCGGTCCCTGATTGTGGGTAATTGCCTGTTGTTGTATCTTACTGGGTTCTTTCAAGCAGCGCAATCCCCTTTCTTATTCGGTCCAAGGTTTCCTCTTTCCCTATGATTTCCATAATTTCTGTTGCCCCCGCAGGAGTCATCTGCTTTCCTGAAACAGCAGTTCTTACAGGCCAGAGCACATATCCGTTTTTACAGCCTTTCTTCTCTACAAAGGAAATTAAAAGCTGATATAGTGCACCATTTGAATAATCAGCCTGCTCTTCCAAAACAGGATAAAGTTCTTTTAATACTTCCAGTGAAGAAGCCTTTGTTGTTTTCATTTTTTTATGTTCATACATGGAAGCATCATATTCTGGCAGTTCCTGAAAGAAATCAATTAATTCAGGAATATCGGGAAAAGTTTCAATTCTTGTTTTGACCATAGATGCAATTTTATGAAGATCCAGATCCTTTGTGACAGCTTTTTTTAAATAGTTCTCCGCTCTGTCATAAAATTTCTGGTCATCCATTGCTTTAATATATTCCCCATTCATCCATTTTAATTTGGTATAATCAAATACCGCCGGAGATTTCGACATATGATGATAATCAAAAGCTTCCACCAGTTCTGCAAGTGAAAAAATTTCTTTGTTACTATCTGAAGGACTCCACCCTAAAAGGGATACAAAATTCACCACTGCCTCTGTTAAAAATCCCTGTTCAATCAAGTCTTCATAGGAAGAATGTCCACATCTTTTACTAAGCTTATGATGTTCTTCGTCTGTGATAAGCGGACAATGGATATACACAGGAACCTCCCACCCAAAGGCATCATATAGTCTGTTGTATTTAGGCGAAGAAGAAAGATATTCATTTCCCCTTACCACATGAGTAATTCCCATCAAATGATCATCTACGACATTTGCAAAATTGTAGGTGGGGTATCCGTCTGATTTAATCAGAATCATATCATCCAATTCTGAATTATCAATGCTGATATCCCCGTAAATTTCATCATGGAACGTAGTCGTTCCCTCTGTAGGGTTGTTTTGTCTGATCACATATGGAACGCCAGCCTTTAATTTTTCTTCCACCTCTTCTTTTGAGAGTGAAAGGCAGTGCTTATCATATACTGTAATTTCCTTTCCTTCCACAATCTGCGTTTTCAGACTATCAAGACGTTCCTTGTCACAAAAACAATAGTAAGCTTCTCCCTTATCAATCAGTTTTTTTGCATATTCCAAATAAATTCCACGCTTTTGCCTCTCTGACTGCACGTAAGGTCCTACACCCCCATCTTTATCAGGACCTTCATCATGTACAAGGCCTGTTTTTTCAAGGGTTCGATAGATAATGTCAACAGCCCCTTCCACATAACGTTCCTGGTCTGTATCTTCAATACGAAGGATAAAATCCCCACCCTCATGTTTGGCAATTAAGTAGGCATAAAGCGCTGTCCTTAAATTGCCTACATGCATTCTTCCTGTAGGGCTTGGCGCAAATCTTGTTCTTATTTTTGTCATTATAAAAAACTTCCTTTCTGGCTATTATTTTTTATGCATATCTGGAATTTTTTTGTCAGCCTGTGCTTTAAATCCTGCCACTTCTTTCATTGCCTGTGGAATTGCAATATTAGTTCCTGCTCCTGCGATGCAGCCTCCGGGACATGCCATTCCTTCTATCAGACAGCCATTCTTTTTACCTGCTTTGGCAAGCATTAAAATTTTCTTGCATTCTGTCAGGCTCTCTGCATGTTCAATATTCACCTCAACATCAGGATAATATTCCCGAATGCATTCTTCTATCGCACTGGCTACACCACCAGCTACACCATAACCTCTCCCGGCTCCTGTAGCATCATTCATTTTATCAATAGCCTCTACGCTCTCTGGCAGAAGTCCCTTGGCCTCAAACATCCCTGCCAATTCTTCGAATGTAATTACAAAATCCACATCCGAACGAACAGTTCTCCTTGAAGCTTCCAGCTTTTTAGATGCACAGGGACCAATAAATACCACGCCTGCATCGGGATGATCTTCTTTAATTTTTCGTGCTGTCGCCACCATAGGCGTAAGTGCGTTGGAAATCTTATCAATCGTCTCAGGAAAAAACTTTTTTGCCAGCATGGACCAGGAAGGACAACAGGAGGTCAAAAGAAAAGGCAGCTCTCCCGTAGCTACTTCTTTTACATAATGCTCTGCTTCCGTCATAGCACCCTGATCTGCGCCAATGGCCGTCTCATATACATCATAAAATCCCAGCTCTTTTAATGCCTCTTTTATTTTATCCGGTGTTGCATCCTTTCCAAATTGGCCTACAAATGCAGGGGCTACCTGCGCAATAATTTTTCTCCCAGACTGAAGGGCGCGGATCAACTGAAAAATCTGTGATTTATCTGCTATTGCTCCAAAGGGGCAGCTTACCATACATTGCCCGCAGGATACACATAATTCTGTATCAATATATGCCCGCCCTTTTTTGTCACTTTTAATGGCATTTACTCCGCAATGAGACAGACACGGGCGGATTTGATGGGATATTGCATCATAAGGACAAACAGATTTGCATTTTCCGCATTTAATACATTTTTCCTGATCAATCACGGATTTTCCATTTTTCATGGAGATTGCCCCTCTTGGACAAACCTCACGACAGGGATGTGCCACACATCCCATGCATTTATTTGTTACTTCATATTTATTTTCAGGACATGCATTACAGGCAGAAGGAATCACCTGCATCAGAGGCGGCTCATAATACTTTTCATCAATGTTGCTCTCCTCAAGCCCCTGGGTGACATGAACAGGTGCATTCTCCGGACGTAAAGACAATCCCATCGCTAAGCGGATTCTCTCTCTGGTAATCGCACGCTCCCGATAAATACTATCGTATTCAGATTCATCATAGTCTACAATTTTATACGGCAATGCCTCCACATCATCCTTTAAATTTTCAGAATGATATGCAAGATTGGCTACTTCCTTAAAAATACGCCTTCTGTCCTTACGTACCTGTGTATCAATTCCTCTCATACATTTGCCTCTTTCCAATCATTTACACAATAAATTACAGGTTTACTTGTATATTTTTACATAATCCCCCAAGGAAGTCAACACCTGCTATTTATGGCAGTTAAGGAGATATATCTATGCTTTTTCTTATTTTAAAGTAAAAAGCTGCCCGTCTGGTAAACAATAGTAGATACTACCCATGCAAATATAATCTGAAATAAAGCCAGCTTTAGAGTAAACGCTGTAGATCCGCTTTCCTTCCGTATGGTTGCCATAGCCGCGGCACAGGGAACATATAAAAGAACAAACAGCATCATGCAATATGCATTTAAAGCACCAAAAGAAGGATCAATATTTTTTAGATTTTCAATTACGGTTGTCATATTTGCTGCCTCTGCACTGCCCACTCCAAAAAGAACTGAAAAGCTGGAAACTACTACCTCTTTGGCAGAAATGCCTGCAATCAATGAAACAATAATCTGCCACATTCCCAGCCCTGCCGGTCGCATTACCGGTTCAAGCCACCTGCCAAATGCCGCACCAAAGCTGTCCGCCGGATCTGTAACCATGCCGGAAACACCGAAATTGAGCACCAGCCAAATAAGAATTGATGCAATAAAAATAGTAGTTCCTGCTTTGGAAAGATAATCCTTAAGTTTATTCCATACGTATATGCGGATTGTTCTCCCATTAGGTCTTTTATATTCCGGCAGTTCAATCAGCAGGCTGTCATTCACTTTTCCCTTCTCGCATACGTGTAGAAACCGGGCAATCAAAATTGCACAGATCATACCGATCAAATACATGGAAAATGCTGCGATATGCGCATATTTTCCAAAAAACATTCCTGAAAAAAGCACATAAACCGGAAGTCTTGCTGAACATGACATAAAAGGTGTAATGATCATTGTTCTCCTGCGGTCCTTTTCTGTCTCAAGCGCCCTTGAAGCCATAATTGCCGGAACTGTACAGCCAAAGCCTAAAATCATTGGAAGAAATGCTTTTCCAGACAATCCCACCCTGCCCATGATTCCATCCATTACATAGGCAACTCTTGACATATATCCGCTGTCTTCTAAAATAGCAAGTGCCAAAAATAAAATAGCTATATTAGGAATAAAGGTAAGGATTCCTCCCACTCCAGCTATGATTCCATCAACAATTAATGAAATCAGCCAGTCCGCCGCGTGAATTGTCTCAAGAAGGCTGCTCATATGGGCGGAAAAGAAATCAAGAAAATTCTCAAAGTACCCTTTCAGCCAATCACCTATCGTAAATGTAAGAAAAAATACCAGTGCCATAATACACAAAAATACTGGTACCCCCCATACTGAATGTGTCAAAAGCTTATCTACCTTTTCCGTAACATCCTTACGTTTTTTTCGATAAAAAAGGACTTCTTTTACAATAGTTTCAATATAAGAATATTTTGCCTGAATAATTTCCTTTTCATAACTTCTCCGGGCAATATTCATGACAGGAACAGGATGTTCATTCGTCACATCCTCATCATTTTCCAGCAGTTTAATGGCATGCCATCTGACGGAAGAATGTGTTGGATAATGTGCCTGCATAATAACGGAAAGTTTTTCTATTTTATCTTCTATCTCCTGTCCATAATGAAATACATCGCCTTTTGTGCCTGCTTCATAATGATGACTTATTGCATGGAGCAGAATATCCAGTCCTTTGCGCCTTGCAGCAGAAACCGGAACTACCGGTATATCTCCTAAAAGCTCTGGAAGCCTGTGAAGATCAATTTCCATTCCCCGCTCTTCAACAATGTCCATCATATTAAGAGCCAGTACCACAGGTTTTCCAAGCTCTAAAATCTGCAGTGTCAGATATAAATTTCTCTCAAGTGACGAGGCGTCAACTACATTTACAATCACCTCTATATCATCATCCATAACACAGCTTCTGGTAACTTTTTCCTCAATAGTGTAGCAGGTAAGGGAATAAATGCCCGGAGTATCCACAAGCGTCATATGAACATCTTCATATTCTGCTTCACCTTCCATCTTTTCAACAGTAACACCTGGCCAGTTGGCCACTTTCAGTTTAGAACCGGTAATTGCATTGAATAGAGTTGTTTTCCCACAGTTGGGATTGCCTACAAATGCCACATGAATTGTTTGTTTATTTCTCATTGCATTTTTCCTCCACTTCAATTCCCTGACTAATATGCTTTCCTATGGCAAGTCTGGTTCCACGAACCCGTATAATAAGAGCACCATTCCTTTTCCGGTTAAGTACTGTAATCACTGTTCCATCATTTAAGCCAAGGGCTTGCAGCCGGCGTGTTATACCCTCTTCCACGTACAGACCTTTTACCTCATAACTGTTTCCTTTCTCACCTTCAAATAATGACATAGCCTCATCCTCTTTTGTTAATGATTTCAAAGCAAAACTGTTACGCTTTTCAACAACATTAAAGCACAAAACTTTGTCGTTTGCAAGTCTTGGAAACTGCTGTATTTGGTTCGAATCCGGTTACTATTATCAAAATTTGAAAGCGTGGAATTATGTATAAAAAAATTTTTATAAGAACGGAACCAGTAAAATTCCCTATCATATTATATTATTAAATTATGCTCCATTTTATGAGAGGAGAATTATGCAGGATTACAGCTTTAACGAATATTTCGACCGTTTTCCAATTGCAATGGCCTATGTTCCCTGGCAGCATCTTACCAATATTTTTGAAAATCTTGATGAAGCTTACAAGGTGGGAACCATATTTCCTGAGCTGGAAAAACCTTTTACGGGAAGGAGATGTGTAAAATGACGAACCCTAACCAAAATGAACGCAGCAGACTATTCCATGATATCGGCGTTATTGATTTTGTAATTGTTGAAATGAACGAGTATCTGGATACACACCCTACTGACAAGGAAGCAATGGAATACCTTGGACATTATGTGCGTATGAAAAATCAGGCTATGCGTGAGTATGCAATGAAATATAGCCCATTAAGAATATCCGATGCAGACGGATGCAATCAAAATGAATGGAAATGGGCAACACAGCCCTGGCCTTGGGAAGGGGGATGCTAAGTTATGTGGAGTTATGAAAAAAGATTACAGTTTCCGGTTAATATCAAAGAACCCAATGCAAAAATTGCGCAGGTGATCATGTCACAGTATGGCGGTCCCGACGGAGAACTAGGTGCTTCCATGCGGTATATTTCGCAGCGCTATTCCATGCCTTACAATGAAGTCGCTGCAATTCTTACCGATATCGGTACAGAGGAACTGGCACATCTTGAAATGGTTTCCACTATCGTACACCAGTTGACTAAAAATCTCTCTATGGAAGAAATCGAAGAATCCGGATTTGCAAATTACTATGTGGACCACACTGTTGGCATCTGGCCTATGGCCGCAGGCGGAATTCCTTTTAACAGTTGTGAATTCCAGTCTAAAGGAGATGCAATTACAGATTTGTTTGAGGATATGGCCGCAGATGTACTTGTTTATATAAACGACTATTTATAAAAGAATGATTAATAAATCTAAATATAATCAAAAATTCCTTGTATGGCATCTGTGATATTTATTATATCAGCCAATAAAAGCTTGTCAACTTTTTTGTATCCACGCATGTCCAGATCAAGCAGTGCAAGTTTTTCACACTGTGCGTAGCCGGACACTTCATCAGTTTTAATATATATATGAAGAGGACTTTCGGTATTATTTTTAAATACAGGGCAGCCTATTATTTCTCCTGACGAATTAAAAAAATCTTTGCTGACGACAATTACAGGATTTCCTATTTTTTCAACTTTTAAAATATCACCCTGATGAATTTCATTATTCAATTCCAAGCCTCTCTTCCTACTGAATTACCCCAGTCAAATTCTCCATCCAAATTCAATTTACCACCAAATTCAGAAGCTCTTTCTTCCAGTGTCTTATGTCGAAAAGGTTTGGAAAGCATAATAGCCCCGTTTGACACCTTGACATCTAAAATATCATCTACACTTATATTGGCTACCTGAAGAATTTCCTTTGAAAGCCTTATTCCCTGACTGTTTCCCCATGTTTTTACTTGCGCCTGCATAAAAACCCCCTTATTGCATTTTTAGGTATATCCATAGTATATACTGTCGTCAACTTTGAAAAACTTATTTTAAGTACTTTTCAATCTCTTCTTTTAATAGTGGTAAATCTTCATGAATAGTATCCCATACAATACACATATCCACTCCAGAGTACCCATGAACAATTCTATTTCGCATACCATATAACTGTTTCCAAGGAATTGTTGTGACTGTCTCCTTAAATTCATCTGCCAGAGAAATTTTTGCAAGTTCACCAATCTGCATAAGATTAAATACACAGGCATCAACTCTCATTGAACTTGCCTGAAACTCATCAAGCCCTTTACAGTCCTCACAATATTTAAGTACTGAAATAACGTGGTTATAAATTTTCTCTAATACCTGACTGTCTTTATTGTTCATAAATTACTACTCCGCTTCTTTTTATTTCCTCACCAACCTGTGAATCTGCTGTAAGCTGAGATACATCAAGCAAGTCAACCTCTTTCCCAAGAGTTGAAACTACATCCTCAAGCAGTCCAAAAAAAGCAAGTCCTTTAAGCCCGCTGTCAACAAGAATATCAATATCGCTTCGCTCCTTTGCGTTTCCTTTTGCATATGATCCGAAAAGAATTGCTTTTTTAATTTTATAATCTGAAAAAACTGGTTGTAAAAGCATTTGAATTTGCGACGGTGTGTATATGTCTTTATACATAAATAAAACTCTCCTTATCGCAGCATATTGTATATCCATAGTATATACCAGTTATCAGTAATTTACAATACAAACTCGTCAAACTTTCCAGTGAATAATTACCGGAGGAGGGTTTTTGGCTGTTGCCCGGCCTTCTCCTTTCCCTACTTCCACATAATCTATTAAATGCTCCATAATAGAGCGGCTAAGTTCTTTTACATTTCGATACTCCATAAGGACATCCTTTTTGGTTCTACTATGTTTAAGTGAGTTTTCTAATTCTTCGACAAGAGAATTGCACTTGATAATCTTTTGTTCATATTCTTCAATATCTTTTTGAAAAGCAGACCTTAGTTCCATATAATCCTGTTCCGTTATAATACCCTTTGATTTATCCAGATATGTATTTTTAACTGCTTCTTTTAGGTCGGATATTTTTTTGTCATAAGCTTTTATTTCCCTGAAAAGCTTTATTTTCTTATTTTGATTATCATTTTGCAGGTTAAGGCGGTTCTCTACCTCATTTTCACAAAAGTAAGTATCAATAATTTTTCGCAGTTCTTTTAAAATAATATCTTCTAAAAAGCGGCAGGCAATGAATGCGCCCTTACATACCGACTCACCTGCAGTATATCTGGTAGTGCAGCGCAGATAACGAATATGTTTTGATATATGGGTTCCCATTTGGTAACCACAATACATACATCTTACTTTGCCAGCAAAAATACCAATGCTGCCTGTACATACAGGTTTATAATTTTCTTCTATTCTCCGCTGCACAATTTCCCATGTCTCCAGAGATATTATAGGCTCATGGGTGTGCTTTTTGATTCTCCACTGCTCTTTTGGAACCGGACGGGAGTGTTTGCTTTTGTATGATGGATTTTCATATCGGTGTTGTACCATGTCACCAATATACATTTGATTTTTTAAAATATGTGAGATTGTATAATATCTCCATAATGTGCTGTTGCTTTTTCCCACTCCGCACTTGTAGTTTTCTCCCTGCAGCCTTTTATATTCAGTAGGATTGGGAACCGCCCGGCTATTAAGGGATCGGGCAATGCTGGTTCTGCCCATGCCCATTGCTGCCTTATCAAAGATTTCCCTGACAATTTCAGCAGCTTCCGGATCAATGAGCAGATGGCCTTTTTGGTCTGGATCTTTCTTATATCCGTATGGTGCAAAAGAACCTGTATGCAGCCCTTTTAATTGGTGATCTGCAAGTACCGATTTAATATTATCAGATAAATCTTCCAGATACCATTCATTTACCAGTCCATTGATTTGCCTGGCTTTTTTGTTTCCGGGAATGCTTGTATCTGCATTATCAGCAAGTCCTATAAACCGGATGCCAAGTTCAACAAATTCTCCATGAATGATTTTTTCTACCAGTTCAAGCTCCCTCGTAAATCTGGACTGTGTTTTGCAGAGAACAATATTAAATTTCTTTTCTCTTGCATCTTTTAAGAGCTGATTAAACGCAGGCCTTGTCCTGTCACTGCCTTTATAATCATCGTCAGAATAAATATTATATATTTCCCAGCCATTTTGAACTGCATAAGAGATCAACATGCTCTTCTGGTTTTGAATTGATTGGGAATCATCTTCACGGTTCAGCTTGTTCCTATCCTCTTCCGACAATCTGGTATAAATGCCGACAATATTAACATTATTTTTCATTTTTCACCATAATAAAACAAACCAATATCCTTTTTCATTTTAAATTTCAGATACTGGTTTGTAAATATCCCTTGTGCTTTCCTGCTCATTAATTATTTTTGCCCAGGCTTCATTAAAAGCTGTCATCCGTTCGGATTCTTCTGCATGTGTAAAAACATTTTTTATTTCACTTTGTATGGCTAATTTAACAGTTTCCATATAGGCGGTCTCCTTTGCTTTTTATAGGCTATGTTTTACATAGGTTGTATTATTCCTATATCATTAATCCTCTTAAAGTGATGGACATTCCAGAAAGGGGGAGAGACAGAATGACCATCAAATTAGTTGTGTATGGATAATCCACCACTTTAAAAAGATTAATTATAAATATGCCGGCGGCTGTTGGTTAAACAGCTCCACAGGTTATCTCTGTTACAAAGCCCCTTTTATAGGGTGAAAATAGCAGCATTACCTCTCCCATTTCTATGGGCAGACTCCTTTGGTGTGTATCATTATCCTCTGATACATGCATCCTCGCTTTGGTCTTTACCACAAACCAGAACACAGAACAATTATTTTCGCTCCCTTTAATACCCAGACGTTTCATCAAGAGACCAACTATTGATAAATAAGTATTAAAGATCTTTGCGTAATCACTGTGAAGCTCCACACATATCGAACGTTACCGGACTTTATGTATCTTTCATGGTTCTTTCTATTTTCCCATCATAGATATTTTTTCAATGTTCTGTGCAATATGTTCTAAAATATTTATAATAATTGGCTTTTTTGCTCAGCGCTCCTGATCGGCTCGCTGTGGCTCCAAATTATTAACTTTGGGTTGTGCATCAATTTCTTTCTTATATTCCTTTATGGAAGAAACAACTGATTTTCTTTTTGTATACTCTTCTATCTTAACGCGGTGGTTTCTGCCATCATTCTCATGATATAGGCACATTTCCTCTCCGCCAACAATACTATGGTATAAGTCATGTACATTATCATAATCATCAAGGTATGTTAACCGTTCTGAATTGCCCCATTTATCATAATAAAATAAATCCGGCTTTGCGTCTTTATCTGTAAAATATTCAAATTGCTCCTTCATAAGTTCAATCATTTTTCTTTTTCCAAGAAGTATAAAGGGGTTCTTTGGCTCTTCCATTTAATATTCTCCAAGTTTTATATTGTTAGGATTCTATTTCTTTCAGTAATTCAGAATTAATAATTTATTTTCTGGCATTGGTCGTTCCCTCCCCTAAACTCATATTCCTATGCGACGTCGCATAAGGGTATGGTGTGGTTAGCATAATGCGTTTGCCGCATTCTGGGCAGTATTTTGTGTGACACTCTTCTACAATTAATGTAGGAATCTCTGTTCTGCAGTCTGGGCAAAAATATTTTCCATTTTTAATTTTTATAGTACCTGGATATTCTTTTTTCTTTAAATGATCATTTTCTTCCTTTAGATATTTTGTAGCTGCTGTGATCATTTCTTCTGGATCAGGAAGTGTATTCTCATTCTTTTTTAGCTCAGGCACTAATTTGGTAAAAACACATTCTATTTTATATAAGAAGGAATCAAACAGATTCCATTTTGCAGCGGGATTATTCATTGTTACAGACATTGCTCCTTTTCTTTTGCCAGTGTAGCGTTTTCTGATGGGATTTCCAAATTGAAAAGCTGACTTATCTTAAGGACAGATTCCCTATGATATGTACGCCCGTTGACTATTGAACTGGTATGCTGGCGGCTCCAGCACATCTTAGCTGCAAGATCATTTGTATCCATATCTGCGTCAATCATTGCTTTTTTTACATTTTTGCTCCAATTTGATAAATATTTTTTCATCACTTACCCCGCTGTTTTACTTTACTTTTTAATGTGCATATTCTAAAATAAAAATAGCGTTTTTTTACACTATGGCTGTATTTCGCTTATTATGGAAAGCAGCCTTTATTTTGATATTCCCTTTACAAAAGATATTTTTATCAGAAATATCTTTTGTTTGTGTACTTTTTACGCTATTTATCGGTTGACTATTTATATTACATTTTAAAGTATAGTTCATTAAAATAAACTTGTCAATAGATTAGTTTAATTTAATGAACTCATGGGTAAATATTATGTTTTTTTCTCAATTTGAACAATTATGTCAAAAAAATAACACTTCACCAACAGCAGTTGTCCAAAAAATGGGTATGAGTAAAGGAACTATCACTAGATGGAAAAATGGCGTTATTCCAAATGGTGAAACCATTATTAGACTTGCTGAATATTTTAATGTTAGCACCGATTATCTACTCATGGATAATTTACAATCATCTGACTTGTGTCTTGAAGAGATAGAATTACTTCAACGTTATAGATCTTTACCAGATTTAGGAAAAGAAAAAGTAAAAAGTTATATAGATGGATATATTGCATGTATTGAAGTTGAAAATAATTAAAGCCCTGCTTGCATACAGGACTTTATATAATACTCTTTTGAATTGTGGTAAATAACTAAACTATTATTTTTCTTTTATATATTTTTTTTCAGTTCCATCATCATAAATTAATGTTAATGTTGTATCAGTAAGTGCATATGCAAATGAAACAGAACTTGCCCCCATACTTCCAAAATCTACATTTACTTTAAAACGTTCTCCTTCTGCAATCCAAGTCAATGGTAACGTTTTTAAATAATCTTCACTTTCAGTATTTGTATTCACAATAACTCCGCTTCCATCACTATACAAATCAAAATATTCTTTACCGTCATCACAAACCCATTTTCCTGTAATTTGTGGTTCTTTTTTGCCACATCCAATAAAGCAAACTACCATTGCCATAATTAATAGCATTGTTAATAATTTCTTTCCTTCATTCATAAATTTTTCCTCATTACTTTCTCTTTTATCTTATTTTACCACATTCATATGTTCGATATAAAGGACCTTCACTTTTTATGTATATCTAATCGTTCTTTTTTGAATTAAAATCTTTTATGTAAATTCCATTATATAATGGTGCAACTTTAGTTATATCCCGACTTCCATCACATCCGCCATTTTTATGATATTTTTTACATCCATAAAACATTGTACCTGATGATTTATTAGGTTTAATTTTCATTACGGATCCACATTTCGGACAGTACACTGTATAATGCTCTCTACTTGGCACTTTATTTTTTATCGTTTCAATTGTTATTTTTTTCACTTCTTCATCCGGCAAAGATTTTGAAAGATCAATTGTTATAAAAGATATGTCAAGCTTTTTCAATATTTTCAATTTTAATTCATCATTTTGTTTTACCCAAGGTTTTTGTTCATCAAAGTGATCCCCTCCTAAAACTTCAATTATTAACGCTGGCCTGTTCATCATTTGACTTTTATGATATATTACAAAATCAAAATGCATGGCATTTATCTTAGCAGTTATTCTTTTATCATATTTCCAATCCCAATTAAAAATTTCACGTAATCCAACGTGTGAGGAAATGGAGTAATTTTCATCAATAAAAATTTTTAAAGTTTCATACACTAAAGATTCTGCCGGACTATCCCAAAAAGAGCTTTTAAGTGAAAATAATCTTATTAAATTATCATCCATTTCAGCATCAAATGTTTCTTTAGAATCTGATTCTATTAATGGAACTATGTTTTCATCTATATGTTTCTGATTATCATTTACCGATGTTGTTTTTTCTTGGTATATTTGTGAAGAGCTTTTTGATTTTTTCGTTTTGTAAACAATATATCCTATAATAAGTAAAAGTATAATCAAAATTATTTTCATC
>DKUR01000109.1 GCA_002490775.1 Lachnospiraceae bacterium UBA7199
CTGGTGACTTATGGGCGCACACAGGTTCCATCTATTGTATCAGCCATACCAGTGGAAGAATCACTTTGCTGTATTTCAATCGTAACATTTGGATTTTTTTCAAGATAAGCTTCTTTTAACTTTTCCATTACCGGGGTGACAGAGCTGGAACCAGAGATAACGATTTTCCCTGAATCCATTTGTCCACTGTAGGCTCCTGCGTCAGACACAGATATATATCCATTATCCTCAATAACTGTCTGCCCCTCCTGACTCATAATAAAATCAATAAAATCCTGTGCTGTATCACTTAAGCCATCTTTGGCTGCAATATTAAAAGGGCGGGAAACCTTATATGTACCATTTTTAATATTCTCAACCGTTGCATCCGTACCATCAATTTGAACTGCCTTCACAGTATCATTCATTGAGCCCAGAGATACATAACCAATGGAGTATAAATCTCCGGCAACAGTTGTCAGCATAACAGAAGTAGAATTTGTAACTGCTGCGGCATCTGTCGTATAGTCAACCTTTTCTCCTGCCTCATCCTTCTGCTCAATTCCAAACAGTTCTATAAACGCGCCACGGGTACCCGAACCATCCTCGCGGGTAAGCACATTGATTTCTCTTGTAGTGTCAAATTCGCCAGTATTTCCCTGATCATTTTTTCCACACCCTGTTAAGGCCAAAAAAATCAAACTACTAAAAAGGGCAAATGCCAGGCACTTTCTTGATGTTTTCATTTTGTAATTCTCCTTTGCTTTTTCATATTTTGTTTATGAATACAGCATACAAAAGAAATATCAAATCCAATATCACATCATTGTAAAATTAATGTAAATTTTGCAGCCAGTATTTTTAATACAGTATTATCCAACAAAAAAGGAAACATCATCTACTTTCAATCAAGAAATGATGTTTCCTTTTTTGTAATTTCTTTTTACCTTATTTTCATATAATTCCAAAGATTATCTTCCTGGCTTTGCAGTGGATTCCCTCACCACCAGTTCCGCAGGAAATACCATATGTTCATACGTACTCCTGCCTTCAATCATGTCAAATAAAAGATTTATTGTTTTTTCTGCCATTAATTCCGCGGGCTGTCTAATGGTAGTAAGCTGCGGTGTGTAAAATTCCCCGATAGGAATACCGTCATAACCAGCTACCGACACATCCTCCGGAATTCGCAGTCCTGCCTCATGCAGTGCCCTGCACACTCCTACGGCCAAAAAATCCGCGATGGTAAAAACTGCTGTAAAATCTACACCGGAAGCTAAAAGTTCCTTTGCCATCTTATATCCATTTTCCATGGAATAGGGCTCCTGCTTTTCTTTTATCTCAAAAATAAGTCTTTCATCAATTTCAATCCCTCTTGCTGTCAAAGCATCCTTATAGCCTTCCAGTCTGAGCGTTCCTATAGACTGTGCTTCCATGCTTTCTGTAATAATTGCAATTCTTTTATGTCCCAAGTCAAGGAGATAATCCGTCATTTTACGACTCTCCGCCCGGTCATCTACTGCCACATTAGAATACGTTTCCTTTTCTTCGTCCTGTGTAATTCCTATGGTACTGAATACAAAAGGTACCTTTAATTTCTCAAGCTGTTCCGGATCGTGCTGGTAAGCTCCCCCCAAAAAGATGATCCCCCTTAAACGTTTTTCTTTAATCAATTCTAATGCAACTGCAACCTCATCTTCATAAGCTTCTATATGCTGCAGTACCATAGCATATCTCTTTTTCTGTGCCTGCGCTTCCACGATCTGAATTACCGGGCTAAAGAAAGGATTTGTGATTCCCTTAATTAAAACCGCAATGCATCTTGCATCCGTGCGTTTTAAATTTCTTGCACTGTTGTTTGGAATATAGCCTGTTTCTTTAATCTTTTCCATCACCATCTGTTTTGTTTCAGGATTAATATCTGCATGATTATTAATTGCTCTGGAAACAGTACTGATCCCTACTCCACACTCGCGCGCTATATCCTTAATTGTAATTTCTGACATAATAACTCCCTCATGACTCAAATTACCTTCATAAGACTAATCTGACGCCTATGATCTGACTCTTCCATATAACTTGCACATTTTATAAATTTTATCTGCTAATCCCTCTTCAATCTGCCCCTTTACCATTCTCCACTTCCAATTATTCCCTAAAGTGGATGGTATATTAATTCTTGCCTCGCTTCCAAGGCTCAAGTAATCCTGCATAGGTATGATTGCTGTATCAGATACGCTGGAAACAGCAGCTCTGATAAAATTCCACACCATATCTTTATTACTTCTAATATTCAGATATCTTTTTGCAAAACTTTTGTCACGACGGTTTGCACTTTGATACCAGCCCATCATAGTATCATTGTCATGGGTTCCTGTATATACCACTGAATTTGCCGAATAATTATGCGGCAGATAGTCGCTTTCCTCCCTGGAGTCAAAGGCAAACTGCAATATCTTCATTCCGGGATAACCAGTCTTTTTAACCAGCTTAATAACAGAAGGAGTAAGAAAACCAAGATCCTCTGCAATCACTGGTTTATTTCCTATTTTTTCCTTCATTACTTTAAATAATTCGTATCCTGGTCCCTTTTCCCACTTTCCAAACTCTGCTGTAGGATCTCCAAAAGGAATATTATAGTACTCATCAAAGCCTCTAAAATGATCAATTCTTACCACGTCATACAACTTATAGCAGTAAGAAATTCTCTGCATCCACCATGCATATTCTGTTTTCTTATGATAGTCCCAGCGGTATAAAGGATTGCCCCAAAGCTGCCCTGTTGCTGAAAATGAGTCAGGAGGGCATCCTGCCACACCGGTAGGCATACCATCCTCATCAAACTGAAACAGTTCTGGATTTGCCCATGCATCTGCACTGTCAAATGCCACATAAATAGGAATATCTCCAATAATTTTTATACCATTATTGTTTGCGTATGCCTTCAGCCTCATCCACTGATCTGCAAACAAATATTGCTGGAACTGGTAAAACAATATTTCTTCCTTAAGCAGTTTGCTGTACTTTTCAACTGCTTCCGGCTTTCTTAACCGGATGTCCTTTTCCCATTCTATCCAGCTTTTTCCGCCCAAATAATCCTTCACTGCCATATAAAGTGCATAGTTACCAAGCCAGAAATCATTTTCCCTGACAAAGGTGTTAAAATCACCATTACTTTCTATCTTACTGTTCTTAAAAGCTTCTTTTAATATTTTAAAACGTGAAAGATATACTTTTTCATAATCTACATAAGCCTCACTTCCGCCCCAGTCACAACTTTCACACTGCTTTTTTGTAATGAAGCCTGCTTCAATTAATTCTTCCAAATCTATGTAATATGGGTTACCTGCAAAAGTAGAAAAAGACTGATAAGGTGAATCCCCGTATCCTGTAGCTCCCAGTGGCAGTATCTGCCAATAAGTCTGCCCTGCTTCCTTTAAAAAATCAACAAATTCATATGCTTCCTTTGAAAATGTCCCGATTCCATATGCAGATGGTATACTGGATATCGGTAATAAAATACCACTTGCCCTCATACTCTTTCTCCTATTAAATTCCCTTAATCTACTCGGTAACGTTACCAAGCCTATTTTAAATTAGTATATCTCATGTACTAATACCTTTCAAGTTGTTTTTTTAAAATTTTCGTAAATTTTCGTACATGTAAATTTACAGCTACTCTTATTTTTCCCAGCGCTGGTATTTTTCTAATATGAATTATCTTCTTTAAGTGATAAGATTATGATATAAACAAAAGGAGTATATCAGATGCAGTATATAAATCACTACCAATCTCCCATTGGCCACATCTCTTTTCAGCTTACAGTCTGGAAAATTCTGCAAAAATACTCTGCTGATATATCTACGCATGGTTTCCGGTTTCCAGACACCACTTTGCAATCTTCTCAATTAATGCGGCATCAACCTTTCCATAAGGAATTCGAATCGTTCCCTTATCCGTTTTGTATTCCTGCAATTCCTTAGAAAACTGTACTACAGCAGCGGGCCCCGGATAAAATCCGATGTGTTTCTTTGAAGCTGCAAAGTGAAGGATATTATGCTCTTTCCAATAAGTCGGCATACTCCAGGAGATACGTTCTTCCGCTTCCGGCAGTGCACTGCGAAGGATCTGACGGATATAGCGCAGATCTTCCTGCTTATCCGCATCTTGGCTCAGGATGTATTCCTCAATCGTCTTTGGTTTTTCGCCACAGTAATGGCTCTGCTCTTTTTTCTTAAACTCCCTGCCGCATTTTGGGCATTTCCACATAGGCGATTTCTCACAGCCTCTTTCCTTAAGAACCACTTCAACAATATCGCCAAAACTCTTGCCAATTTGCCTGCGTATCTGTTTGGGAACACCAATGATGTAACAAGGCGTTCCCATTTTTACCACCTGTCCACGGTACGGAATACCATCAAAAACAGCATTCACCAGCAGACGCCCTTTGCCAAAAAGTTCTTTGATATCATAAGGAACTTCTATATAGGCAGCATCCATATTCCCATTTTGAAGCATCGTTGCGCTGAATCTTAATTCCATGTTATTTTCCTCTCGTTAAATGAATGTCATCCTCAGAAAGATTCTAATCTTTTTATACCCTTTATTTCTTCAATAGAAGTTACCTATGCACAAGTTGAATTTAATCCTGCACATGCTTTATGATGTCTATGTCCCTGACAGCAGTGGAAGGAGACACTGCTTTTACATCTTCATAAAAACCAGACATCACTGGCAGAATTCAGTCCTGCACACAACGTTTTCTGCCGGTCTGTTTGCTATACCCTGTTTTAGTAAATCTGCCCGGATTTAGATTTATTATAATTCAATTTCTAATTTTATAGCTTCAAAAAATTGAAAAAGACGACAGATTTGAAAGATCAGCAGAATTTACTTTTGCAATTAAGCGCTGATTATCTTTTTAGTTTTTATATTTATCTAATGCTGATTTGAGTGTTTTCAGTACATCTAAAAGAATATACATATCTTGCTGAGAGCATGAATCAATTATTTCTGTCAACTCGTGTTTGATAATTGTTTTATTGATCTGCGGGATATCGTATAACAGTTCGTCTGTCTGCACTGATAAAGCGTTGGCAATCTTAGCAAAAACTGGAAGACTTAGTTTGGTATTCCCGGTTTCAATATGACTCATATGCGTAGTTGATATTCCGACCTTTTCCGCTAGTTGTTCTTGTGAGAAATTGTATGCCTTTCTAAATTTTCGTATACGTTGTCCGATCTCGTAGTAATTCATATTTATATCCTTCACCTGCCTATACAATTTAATCATGCTTGAATTGTATAGACTATTATGATAATATAAAATAAACTAAAGAGGCTTTAATATGCCTATATAGTTAATAAAATTTTGCAAATGAGGTAGGAAAAATTGAAAATGAAGAAAAAATGGTTTGTTTTAGTTTCTGTTGCAATGCTCGTAATGACTGGCTGCAGCTCTAAGCCCACCCTTGCCAAGTGGGTGGAAAGTGATGAAATTGCTGCCGGTGAAGAGGAAATCAATGCTTTATATGATGATTCCGGTCTGGGATTTCACGTTCAGTTCTCCGCTGACGGTGAGGATGTTCTGGTGTTCTCCCTAATCCATGATGAGTATCAGCAGTTGGCCGGACGCAGCCAGAGCGAAATAGATGCGGATTTCGCGTTGGAACTGGACGCTTTGGGTCTGGCTTCAAACGTATCTAACTTTTTTGAAAAGTGCAAAGAAGATACGGGTATCACGCTCAGATGCGTCCGCGTACAATGTGTCAATGCTGACGGTACTGTAATTTATTCACAAGAATATTTAGACACAGAAGAATAAGCATCATTAAAGGTGAAAGGAGTATTACTGACATGAAATGTTTTAACCATCCCGACAGGGAAGCTGTTGCGACCTGCCAAAAATGCGGGAAGGGATTGTGCCGGGAGTGCGCCGAAAAATACACGCCCTGCATGTGTGAACCCTGCGCCGCAAAGAGTCAGAGAGATCAGCAACAACAAGCCCAAAATAAGGAAGAACAGCGGAAGCAGAAATACAAGGATGCTCTGGTTGACACCCGTAGCGAGTTCATCAAAACCTCTGTGATCGGCATTATTGTCGGTATCATTTTTGTATGGTATCAGGCTACGCAGACAACTGAGGGAATCGACGGTTTTAGCGACTGTGTGGGTACGTTCTTTGTTGCCTTCTGTATTCCGTTTGGGTGGAAATTCTTTACCTATTTACAATCGTTTATTCCCATCTTCCTGATTGGGACATGGTGGTTCTGGTTTATTTATTTAGCGGTTAAAATAGTTCTCTCGCTTTTGGCCGGAGTCCCCGCCTTTATTTATCAGCTTGTAAAAACAATCCTGACCCAAAGAAAAATTAACAGGCTGGACTAGCAATATTTTTAAATAAACAAAGAAACAAAAAGAAAAGGGATAACCGACAAAAAACGGTGCGGCATCCCAGCAAAATGAAGGAGGACAAGAAAAATGAAACTGACAAAGGTAAAGAAATTGCTGGCGTTTACGCTTACGGCAGGACTGATGATGTCGCCAATGACGGCGTTTGCGGTGCCAAAGGATCAATGGCCCACGCAGTTTCCGGGGACGTATGCCGGGGGAGGATTAGCGTCCGAATATAAAGGCAACGACTTTTACTATCACTTTTATGGGTCGGAACCGGGCTCGTCTGACTTAAAAGGCGCGGATGGGTATCTGTGGTCGGCAGAGAATGGAAATGATTACGAGTGGGACAAGGCTAGCGGCAGTTGGGTGCTGATTTCTTCCGGCTCCTCTCATAAGACCACCTCAGAGAAAGAGACACAGGAGGCGCTTGAACAGAAGCGCGAAGCCGAAGAAGGGGGCTTCGGCAATGTGGACAATATGCTCGATGCGAGAAACAGGGATATGTCTTCGGCTGAGTGGAATAATAACGCTGTCCTCAACACGCCCGGCATGGATTTGTCTTTGCCCGTCAGTGCGGGGCAGGGTTCTGTTGTGATCGGCGGTGAAAAAACCAACATAACGCCTACCATAGAAAAAGCCGATGCCGCATTTGTGGATTCTATCAACAGGGAAAAGGACGGCATCCTTTTAAACCTGTTTCATGTGAGTTATCCCTCAACCGATGATGCGGAGATTACCTTCGATCTGCCCGGCCTGAATGGGGGCAATAACATTGTGGTGTATCAGTATATCAACGGCGTATGGACAGAAGTGGAAATGAAGGAAGTGCGGGACGGTCATGTGACACTGCATATGCAGAGCAATGGCGTTGTCGCCTTTATGCTGGAGCCTGTGGAAAATTTGGCAGGAAGGCCTGTAGTCCTGCCAATCTATCCAGATGCCGAGAAAGAGGCGCTCGAGGCATCCGAGATTGTCAGCTCGGTTGTTATCATCGAGGGACAGCCAGTTGAACCCCCTGCGGAACAGCCGGATAAAGATAACAAAGACGATAAAGCTGATGCTCCGGCAGAGAAACAGCCCGTAATCAAGAAGATTATCCACTGGAACTGTTATTGCGGTGCTGACTTTACAGATAAAGAAGCATTCAAGCAGCATGCGCTCGAGGGTACAAGAAAGGCACGACAAACGCATGAATGCTCTC
>DKUR01000116.1 GCA_002490775.1 Lachnospiraceae bacterium UBA7199
ACATTATCACAAGTTAATAACATTGGAAAACCTGAAATACTTGAATTTATGAATACAATATGCTAAAATTAATATGCTTTTGGTGCTTTTTAATTTAGTTCCAAAAAGTATATTTTTTGGGATTAAATGATTTACGTATATCTATGTGTTTTAAATTTGGAGGGAGTATGCAAATAGTTGGAAATAGCTTTGAAGAATTTCATTCTGTTGCAGGCAAAAAAAGCATTATTGCATTTGGAGCATCAGATTTTCTCAGGTTAATCAGTCTGAATTATAAAGATTTAAAACTGGATCAGTATATTGACTGCGTAGCAGATAATAATACTGCCAAACAAGGCGGCAGCATTATGGTTAATGGCTGTGAAAAGTCAATTGTCCCGCCGGAGAAGCTTTTGGAATATGACGAAAAGGATATCGCGATTTTAATCGCATCTGATGTTTATGCGCATGAGATTTATACGCAATTGGAAGAAATGCTGGGCGGAAAAGATATAGATGTTTTTGTCCTGTCTCTGATGATTGCAAAACATGTTGATGATACCACAAGTCCTCTTTTACTGTTTGGTTCGCATAATAAAGAAAACAAAATTCCCAAGATGATTCATTATTTCTGGTTCAGCAAGGAAGTAAAGGATGGACTGGTTGCAGAATGCATTGAAAGCTGGAAACGGACATGCCCCGATTATGAATTTAAAGAATGGAATGCAGATAATTATGATGTTACTGCCAATCCTTTTGCATATGAGGCTTTTAAGCAAAAAAAGTGGGCATATGCTTCTGATTATGCACGTTTGGATGTGGTTTACAAATATGGAGGAATTTATCTGGATCTGGATGTTGTTCTGTATAAGAGTTTGGATGTACTGCTTCATCATGATTTTTTTGTTGGGTTTGGACCAATCAGAGATGTTGAAGCAGCAATATTTGGAGCCGCACCAGGGTGCCCCATTGTAAAAGAAATGATGCAGATCTACAAAGACCGGGTTTTTGATCCTGATAAGAGCATGACACTGCTTAATCTGCAGCCCAATTTATTGGATCGTTTCTTTGAACAAAAAGGGTTTGAAATAAATGGTAAATATCAGGAAAAAGACGGCATGGTTATCTATCCGAGAGATCTTTTTTCGGCAAAGAACTGGTTTACCGGAGCACATGAGACAACGGACATTGCCTTGGGAATCCATGAATGTGCCGGAGGCTGGGTAAGTAAAAACGGAAAAAGCAGCAAGCAGATTAAAGCGGAAGGAACTCAAAAGTTGGAAGAAATATATGAACTGGGAAAATGAGAAAATTATTTTTTTTGGAGCGGGCAAAAGAAAAGAAGTATTATTAAAATTTATTGAAAAATATGGTGGATTTGAAGTTGTTGAAATTTGGGATAATGACAGTCGGCTTTGGGGAAATAAAGTTGCTGTCAATGATTACCTTGTGCCAATCAGCCAGCCCCATAAATTACCGAAATACAACATAGTTATTGTACCCGACGTATATTTTGATGAAATAAAAAAGCAGCTTGTTGAAAACTTAAATATCAGCGAATCCCTGATAAAACCAAGCAATTACCTGTTTAAGAACTTTAAAACAGAAATGATTGACAAGTATAAAGATTCCCAGGATAAAGCTATTATTGAAATATGCGATTACCTGCAGAATCATGAACTGGATATGTTTAATGGACAGGTTAAAAACGAATATCCGGGCGATATGTTCGATATCTTCCGGGATGAAGATAAGGGACTTCTGTACTCTTATTGGATGGGTAAAAAAATATATTTAATGTCTGCAATTCAAAATGAGCTTGTTGCCAAAGAATATCTTTGTGGTTTGTGTAAGGAGCAGGATGAAAATTCACCGCATTCTTACGATATAGATAAATTAGGTTTAACCAGTCAGGATATTGTTATAGATGCAGGAGCCGCAGAAGGCTTTTTTTCACTACAGATAATCGATAAAGTAAAGAAAATATATTTGATCGAAAGCGATGAGCGCTGGCTGGAAGCACTAAAATACACATTTCAGCCATACAGTCAGAAGATCGTTATTGTTCCTAAATGGCTGGGCAGTAGAAATGATGAACATATGATATCCATTGACCAGATCAGCAAAAATGATAAAGTGTCGCTGATTAAACTGGATATAGAAGGCGCTGAATCAGATGCCATTATCGGCGGAGAAGAGACTTTTTCATCAGCTCAGGATATGCAGGTAGTTGTCTGTACCTACCACACGACAGAAGACGCTGACAAGTTTTGTGAGTATTTTCGCAGTAAAGGCTATCGCACAGAACTTTCAAAAGGATACTTATTTGTCGGAGGATTAGAGGTCGTTAAACCAGAGCTGAGAAAGGGAGTTTTAACCGCCAGAAAAAAGCAGGAGAATTTATGAGCAGCTTAGATCATGAATATACGTTGTCTGTGTGCATTCCAAATTATAACAGAATTGAACGTCTTGAACAGTTGGTCAAAAGAATTGCCCGACAAATTGTAAAATATCAACTGGAGGAGAAGGTTGAAATATGTGTCAGTGATGACTGTTCTTCTACAGATCCCATTGAAGTTATTAAGGCTGTTCAAGAGAATTTTCAAACAGTTGCCATTACATATGAGCGCAATATACAGAACATGGGAATGGATCACAATTTTTTAAAAAGTGTTTTAATTGCCCATGGCCAGTATGCATGGATTGTTGGAAATGATGATCTTCCAGAAGAGGATGCCCTTTCCAAAATCATATCAGTTATCAGTAAAAAAGAATATATGGATGTAGATATTATCGTTACTCCATTTGATTCTTTTGATTATAACAATCAGTTTGTAAAGACAGTTTATCCCTTGGGCGCTGATATAGAAAATGATGTTTTATTTGATACTTCTGATAAAGAACAGTGGCGGAAACTGGTTATGTCTGTAAAGGATAATTCGGCAGTGTTTGGCTTCTTATCTAATGTGGTGTTTAAAAGGAGCCGCTGGCTGGAACATGGTGATATGTTTGCAGATAAGATGTCAAGTATTTTTATACAGGTATATATGAATATGCAGACTCTGACAGAAGGGGCCGGATATCTTTATACATCAAAGAAAATTATTCAAAACTTTCTTGATGATGAAACCAATCAGACCATCGACAGAACATACCGCATTGCAGCGGGGCTGTATGATGCAATGGATTACTTTTTTCAAGGAGAAGAAAGAGAATACATAGAACGAAATGTAGTAGATATTTTTATGGCTAGTGTATTTATGGAATTCCCCGAAGAAGATGAACGGAAAAGAAAAGTTGGCAGTTTTGTATCGGAAAGAATGGACTTATTAAAGCAGTATTATGTCAAGCGAGTGCACAGGCCGCAGTATTTTTGCGGCAAACCTGTTATTGTATATGGCGCCGGAAATTTTGGTCATCTTGCGATTGATGATTTAGTGCAGCATAAAGCAGATATTATTGGGATCTGTGATGCTGATATAAATAAACAGGGCAGTAAAATCAATGGCATTTTAATCTACGATTTTGATAAATTGCTGGTTGAGTATGCCAGACATGAAAATTGCGTGGTGGTTGTTGCAAATAATGTGCATCTTGTACAGATCATTAAAATGTTAATCCGTAATTCTGTATTAAAAATTGCGATAATTACTTAGGAGTATAAGAAAATGAATCATGAAAACAGAAAGATCCTTATATTTGGCGCCGGGGTATATGGTGTCAGGGCTTTAGAACAATATGGCGGCGAAAATGTTGAATGTTTTCTGGATAACAGCGAATCGAAGCAGGGAACTTATGTGAAGGGCAAGCTGGTGAAAAGCATACAGGAGATACTGCCCCAGATAGATAACTATAAAATTGTAATTGCAACCAGCTACTCATCAAGTATTGAAAAGCAATTACAGGAACTTGGAATTTCCGGTTATGAAATATTCGAAGAGGAAAAACTACATGGATATATAGAGACAGATGAACTTATTGTTAACCCCTACATAGAAGCAAAAGAAGCGTTGTCTGAGGATGAGTGGTCAGACAGTGAGAAGATGCAGTATATGAGAAAAGCAGTATATGATGCTGTTGAGAACCTTCATCAAAAGCAGCCTCTTTTTAATCATATTGAGGTAGAAACCATTAACAGATGTAATGGAACCTGTTCCTTCTGCCCGGTGAACAGGAATGATGATCCCAGAGAAAAGGCAGTGATGACAACAGAGCTGTTTGAAAAGATTGTAAACCAGCTTGCAGAAATAAACTACAGCGGAAAATTCACAACTTTTTCCAATAACGAACCCCTACTGGATGACAGAATTATTGAGTTTAACAGATATGCACGTAAGCATCTTCCCCATGCAAGAATGCATCTTTTTACAAACGGCACACTGCTTACAATAGATAAATTCATTGCCTTAACTGAAGTGCTGGATGAATTTGTTATCGATAATTATCAGCAGGAACTGAAACTGATTAAGCCCTGCCTTGAAATAGTAGAATATTGCAAAGATCATCCTGAACTTAAGAAAAAGGTAACCATTGTACTCAGAAAACCGAAGGAGATATTGACATCAAGAGGCGGAGATGCACCCAACAGAAAAAAACTCGTCCAATATGGAAAAGACAGATGCATACTTCCTTACAAGCAGCTAATCGTACGCCCTGATGGAAAAATATCGTTATGCTGTAATGATGCCATCGGAAGATATACTTTGGGTGATCTTAATAAGGAAAGCATTTTAGATATCTGGTATGGTCCCAAATTTCAAATGGTCCGTAAATGCCTGTATGAAGGAAGGGAAAACTGGGGTAACTGCCAGAACTGCGATAATTTCTCAATTGGATGAATATATCGGGGAAAATATAGCAAGGAAAAAAGTAAAGGTGGTTTATAAACATGATTATAACCAAAACTCCTTTTCGTGTCAGTTTTTGCGGCGGAGGCAGTGATATACCGGATTTTTATAAAGAATACGGCGGTTGTGTGCTCAGTACAACGATTAACCGCTATATGTATTTAACAATTCATCCGTATTTTGATGAACAAAAGACAGCCCTAAAATATTCTCAAAATGAGATTGTGGAAAATATTAATGATATCAAACATTCGATTTTTCATTGTGTATTAAATGAAAAGAAAATTAGCGGAGTGGAAATTTCCAGTACTGCAGATGTTCCCAGCGGTACCGGCCTGGGTTCATCCAGTTCATTTACAGTTGGATTAATACATACCTTAGCCTGCTATCAGGGGAAATATTATTCTAAAGCAAAGCTGGCAGAAGATGCCTGTAAAGTGGAAATCGAAAAATTAGGCGCACCGATCGGCAAACAGGATCAATATGCTGCAGCATTTGGCGGACTTAATTTTATTACATTTCATAAAGACGATACTGTATCCGTTGAGCCGGTTATTACCAAAGGGAGTACACTAAAAGAACTTCAGGATCATCTGGTGATGTTCTATACAGGAATTACACATGATGCAAATAAGATCCTTGCACAGCAGAAACAGAATATTGCAGCCAAAACAGATAAAGTTAAAAATCTGATCTCTATGTGTGAACTTGCCAAAAGCATGAAGGAATCATTGGAAAATAATGAAATTAAAGATTTTGGAAATATCATGCATGAAAGCTGGATGAAAAAAAGAGAATTAGCCGGGAGTATATCCAATACCAGAATCGATGAATTATATGAATGTGCAATGGAGTATGGAGCAACAGGAGGCAAATTGCTTGGAGCAGGCGGAGGGGGATTTTTATTATTTTATTGTCCAAAAGAAAAACAGCCACTGTTGAGAGAAAAACTAAGGTTGAAACCCTTCCCCTTTGCATTTGAACATGACGGCAGTTCAGTTGTTTATATCGGAGACAAGTATTGGGAGGAAATATAAATGAAGGCGTTAGTTGTCGGCGGTGCAGGTTTTATCGGAAGCCATCTTTGTGATGCATTATTACAGGAAAACCATGAAGTGGTATGTGTGGATAATTTTTCTTTGGGAACAACTGCGAATATCAGCCATTTAACCCCAAATGAGAGGTTCGCTTTATATGAAGCAGATGCATCTGTTTATGAAGAATTAGATGAAGTGTTTGTAAAAGAAAAGCCAGACTATGTTTTTCATCTGGCTGCGAATTCAGATATTCAGGCAAGCGCATCAAAACCTGAGGTGGAATACAAAAATACATATACGACAACATTCCAGATACTATCTTGTATGAGAAATCATAGTGTAAAAAAAATTTTTTTTGCATCTACTTCTGCTGTGTATGGAGATAAAAAAGATACGGTTCTGGATGAAAATACTCCAAATCTTTCTCCCATTTCCTATTATGGCGCGGCAAAATTAGGAAGCGAAGCATTGCTTAATGCGTTTTCTTATATGAACAATATGGAAGTACTGGTCTTTCGTTTTCCCAACGTAATCGGACCAAGACTGACACATGGCGTTATTTTTGATTTTATTGGTAAATTAAGGGCAGATGCCATGCATCTGCAGATTTTAGGAAATGGAAAACAGACGAAACCATATATTTACGTATCTGATCTGATAGATGCGATTATGCAGTTTAAGAATACAGGCATGACAGGTATTACACTCTATAATGTCAGTGCCGAGGGGGCAACAAGTGTTACTGCAATTGCGGACATTATTTGTGATGAAATGAAGCTTGAAAATGTGGACTATGAATATACCGGCGGTGAAGGCGGCTGGAAAGGTGATGTTCCCAGATTTAAGTACTGTGCTGACAAAATACATGCAGCAGGATGGAAAGCAAAATATACCTCTGACGAAGCCGTAAGACAGACAGTCATAGACAATATAAACAGGGAATGATTATGAAAGATTATACTGCAGTGATACAGGCCGGCGGCAAAGGAAGCCGGATGATAGAGTTGACACAGGATAAACTTCCCAAACCGCTGCTCCTCTTAAATGGGAAGCCAATGATTCAGTGGCAGATAGAAACGCTTTCAGATTTTGGAATTACAGAGATTGTTATAATCACCGGACATTTAGGGGATAAAATAAAAGATTATTTTGCAGATGGTTCAAATTATGGAGTCCATATATCCTATATTGAGGAAAAAGAACCTTTAGGTTCAGCAGGAGCTTTATATTATTTAAAAGAACAAATCCTGTCAGAAAATTTTATACTGATCTTTGGTGATGTGATGTTTGAAATTGACTGGAACAGGATGATCGGATTCCACGAAAATCATCAGAAGCAGGTAACTTTACTGGCTCATCCCAATTCTCATCCCTATGATTCCGATCTGCTTCTTTTGGATCAAAAAATGCAGGTAAAAGCTATTCTGCCAAAGAATGAAGAAAGAAGCTTCTGGTATGATAACTGCGTGAATGCAGGAATCTACATTTTAAAAAGTGATATATTGCAGGACTTTGAAGAAATACAAAAAAGGGATTTTGAAAAAGACATTCTCTGTGAAAGGATAAAAAGGGGAGAAGTTTATGCCTATATTACATCAGAATATGTGAAAGATGCAGGAACCCCGGAGAGATTCAGAACCGTCTGCCAGGAACAGGCAGATGGTATATGGGCAAAAAAATGGCTTGTGAACAAGCAAAAATGCATTTTTCTTGACAGAGACGGTACCATTAACCAGTTCCGGGGACTTATTGCAAATGAAGATGAATTTGAGTTGGAGGAATTTGCCTCTGAGGCAGTCAGAAAGATTAATGGTTCAGGTTATTTAGCCATTGTGGTTACGAACCAGCCGGTAGTTGCAAGAGGAATGTGTCAGGAAGAAGATGTAAGAAGAATCCATCGTAAGATGCAGACACTGCTGGGAAGGCAGGGCGCATTTCTGGATGATATCATATTTTGCCCGCATCATCCAGATAAAGGCTATCCGGAAGAAAATAAAGCATATAAATGCACCTGCGAATGCAGAAAACCTGCAATCGGGATGATCAGGCAAATGGCTGTTAAACATAATTTGGATTTAGAGAAATCCTGGATGATCGGTGACAGCACAGTGGATATAAAAACTGCCAAAAATGCGGGGGTTTCTTCTGTACTTGTGATGACAGGACAAGCCGGACAAGATGGTAAGTATAATGAAAAGGCAACAGTTATTGCAGAAAATTTACTGAAAGCTGTTGAAATGATTTTGAGCCTTGATAAGGAGTGAAAAACAGGATGGCAGATTATAAACAGGAAATCAACCAATATATTGAAATGGAAAAACAGGTGTTGGAGACGCTCTCTGATGATGCAATCAATGACGTTATGAAAGTACTGGAAGATGCCAGACTAAGGGGACGCAGAATATTTATATGTGGAAATGGAGGAAGCGCTGCTACTGCTTCCCATTTTGAATGTGATTTCAATAAGGGAATCAGCTATGATCAGGATATTAAATATGATATAGAGTGTTTGAGCGATAATGTGCCAATGATGATGGCCATTGCCAATGATATCGGATATGATGATATTTTTGTAGTGCCCTTAAAAAACAAATTAAAAAAGGATGATATTGTTATTGGCATTTCTGGAAGCGGAAATTCGATGAATGTGGTGAAAGCCTTTCAATATGCCAATGACCTTGGAGCTGTTACGATTGCCCTGACAGGTTACGATGGCGGAAAGCTAAAGCAGATGGCGGGATATAACATCCATGTAAATATCGATAATATGCAGATAGTGGAGGATGTACATTTAATTTTAAACCATATGATGATGTTTATTTTATCTGGAATGAAAGGCTGCTGAAAGTATGTTAATTTCTGTAATTATTCAGGCTTATCAGGTTGAGCAGTATTTGGAAAAATGTATTAAAAGCGTCACTGCTCAAACCTATAAGGCACTGGAAATAATTGTCATATATAAGGGATCAGACGATTATTTTTATAGCTTGTGTAGTTTATACAAAAATCTTGATTCAAGAATAACGATTATTAAGCAAGAAGATAAAGGCCTTGTAAATGGAAGAAAACTGGGCGCAAGTCATGCCTCCGGCGAATATATACTTCATGTTGACGGCGATGACTGGATGGAAAAGGATTATATTGAAAAATTAGTTCAGGCATCTGAAAAAGGCAGATTTGATATGGTTTGCGCAGGACACTGGATCACTTATTCAAATGAGGAAAAGGTCATCTATAATAAAATTCCTATGGGACAATACCAGGCAAAAAAAGTGATTGATAAACTGTTTTTCTATGATGTATTTTATGAATTTGGAATTACGCCTTATGTGTGGTCTAAATTGTTAAGAACGGATATTGTTAAAAAAATACATAAAGAAATAGACGGAAATATTTGTCTGGGGGAGGATGTTGCAGTCGTTTTTCCAGCGGTTCTTAATTCAAATGAAATAATTGTTACGTCGATTACCGGAATGCATTATGTGCAAAGAAAAGGCTCAGGAGTAAGAACGGGCGATGCTTTTGAAAAACAGCACAATCGTGCTTTGATGCAGTTTTTAAATTTCAAATTCAGTGAATTTTATTCTGATACAGATTTATATCATTTACTAAATCGGTACTGCAAATTGATCTGGCTGTTCCGCTCAATAGAACACTTTGACCAGATTGAATCAGAATTGATTTTAACCCCTGTAGGCGGACTTCAAAAAGAAAGTAAAGTAATCATTTATGGCGCTGGAAGTCTTGGACAAAGTATCTATTCTTATTTAAAAAATAGAAAAGACATTTCTGTGGCAGCATGGATAGATAAAGATTATATGAATCTTCAGAGTATTGGATTTGATATTGCATCTCCATCTGAAATTGATAACTGTGAGTATGATTATATCGTATTAGGGTGTGCAAGTGAAAAAACAGCGGAAGCAATTACGGAATATTTATTACAAAAAAATGTCAAAGCAGAAAAAATCAAGTGGTTAACAAAGGAATTTCTCAGTGATGACTATAATTTATTATCAGAAGTATTGGACATATAGGAGGGTAACATGAAAAAGGTTTTAATTTATGGCGTAGGAAAATTTTGCAGGCAGTATATTGAACAGGTTAAAGGTAAATACCAGATTGTAGGCTATATTGACCGCAGCGGCTGTTTTGAAGGAAATGAAATTCCAACAAGTGTCAGTCAATTTGAGGGGGACTATGATTATATTTTAATTATGGTCATTAATATCCATGCCTGCTTTGAAATTACTACTCAGCTTTTAAAGGACAATGTTCCACATGACAAAATTATATTAGGATTTTCTCTTTGGGGGCCATTCTCAATATGTGACTCAATCAGTGTAACGACTAACGGAAAATATTTATTGGAAAAAGATGGTATAAAAGTTCAGGTAAGTACGGAAGATGAATTCCACAGTGTTGAAGAAGTTCTTTTAATGAAGTGCTATCAATATCATCTGAATGGAAACAGCAAAGAAATCGTCTTTGATGTCGGAATGAATATTGGAGATTCAACGCTATACTTTCTGAATTGTCCAAAAGTGGAAAAAGTCTATGCATTTGAACCTTTTAGAAAAACATACATGGATGCTATGGAAAATTTGAAAGGTCATTTAAGTACGTCGCGTCTGTCCACTTTTCAGCTTGGATTAAGTGATCACGACGAAGAAAAAAGCGCAATGTTTAATCAGGATATGACTTGTGGACAGAGTACAATTGATTCCATCAATCAGAATGCAGTTCAAAATTATATTGATTGGGGACTTTTGCAAGAAGAAAATAATCAGACAGAAATAATTCAATTAAGAAAAAGTTCTCAGATTTTCTCGGATATTATGGAAAAACACCCGAATTGCCAATTTGTTCTTAAAATGGACTGTGAAGGCGAGGAATATGCCATTTTTAAGGATTTGGATCAAACTGGTGTTTTAAATAAATTTAATTTTATTATGATGGAATGGCATTATCGTGGAACGGAGTTCTTGTTGGAATGCTTATCCAATAACGGTTTTTCGTATTTTACAATGCAAAAATGCCTGCAGCCTGCATTAGGACTTATATATGCATGGAAGGAAGAATAAGAAACAATGTTATCAGAAAAAGATTTCCGATCAGCCTGTAAATCAAAAATAGATGTTATTCTTTTTCTTGCCGGATCAAGGGAAATATGGATTTATGGGGCAGGTAAAGGAGGACTAATTTTATTAGATGAATTAGGACATAGAAATATCAGTGTTCAGGGATTTATAGATAAAAATGCAGAGAACTTGAAAGAAATACAAAATTTGCCAGTTAAAAAACTTGAAAATATTGATTTGAAAAATTCTTATATAGTTATCAGCCTGCGTGGATGGGATACCGGCGTGGTTGAAGAGTTCGACAGTCAAAAAATTAGTATTTGCAACTATTATTATATAGCAGCCGGGACAGATTTTAATACAGAGGATGTTGTTTATAGGGGATGCCGGGTAGGCAGATATACCTATGGTTACAAAGAATTGCTGGAAGATTACCCTATGGCAGAAACAATAGGCAGGTACTGCTCTATTAATGGAACAGCAAGAATTTATAATAATCATCCTCTTGAGTGTGTGACAACACATCCGTTTCTTGATTATGCTTATTTTTCTTCCTGGGAAAGTTATATTCAAAAAAGAGAACTTGTAAATAAATTTGGCACTCATTGGGATAATGCAGGATATGAAGAAAGCCCTATACGTGACAATCGCTCTGTAATAATAGGAAATGATGTGTGGATTGGAGCTAATGTTGTTATTTTGCCTGGGGTGTCAATTGGCAATGGAGCAATTATAGCGGCAGGAGCTGTTGTAAATAGGGATGTGGAAGATTATGCAATTGTTGGAGGGGTTCCAGCAAAATTGATTAGGTATAGATTTTCAGAAGAACAAATACATAAGTTACAACAAATAAAATGGTGGAATTGGGCACATAAAGAGATTGAGGAGCATATAGATGAGTTTTATCAGCCGATAGTTTTTATAGACAAAAATGGCTACAAATAAGTATTTGCATGAAAAAGGAAAAATGTGAATGGAGATCGAATTAATAAAAGAAAAAGTCAGTGGAAAACAAATAGTTTTGTTTGGATGCGGAAATTTAGGAAAAAAAGTACACAAATATTTTTCTATAAATAAAATAAATGTAACAGCCATAATTGATAATGATAATGGCAAATGGGGAAAGCGTTTTTACGGAAAAAAGATAGACAGTCCTACATCTGTAGTTGAAAAGTTTACAGATGCTTATTTTATTGTAGCAAATGTCAACCATTGGGAAGACATTCAAGTGCAACTAATTGCTCTTGGAGTAAGCAAAGACAGGATATTTATAGTAGAAGAAGCAAATCTTGAACTTACCACGATATTGCAGGGAAAATATTCAACAGAAAATAGATATTTTATATTTGACACACCAATACCGATATCCTTTAAAAGTTTTATGAAATATATAGGCTTTTCAGTCTTGGATGTGTTTTATCGTTGTAGGATGAATATTTTTTATCCCAAAATAGAACAACGAAAAAAATATAAAGTATCAATTTGTGCAATGTTTAAAAATGAAGGTTTTTACTTAAAGGAATGGATTGAGTTTCATAAAATTATAGGGGTTGAGCATTTCTATTTGTATAACAATTTTTCTGATGATAATTATCTTGAAGTATTACAGCCATATATAGCTTCCAAGCTTGTTACATTGATAGATTGGCCTATTCCTCAAGGGCAAATTCAAGCCTATGAAAACTGTTTTGAAAAATATTCTGAGGAATCGCAATGGATTGGGATGATTGATATTGATGAATTTGTAGTTCCTATTAAGTATGAAAATATTTATACATTTTTAAAGCCATTTGAGAAAAAAAGGGGATCAGTTCTAATTTATTGGAAAAATTTTGGCACCAATGGATTAATTACTAGAGACTATAAAAAAAATTTGGTAATAGAAGATTTTACTCTATGTTGGCGTAAATATGCCAATATTGGAAAATGTTTCGTAAATACTAAATTTATACCTGATATTTCAAAGCAATATTGTGTCCACCATGAAGCATGGACAAGCAGTAATGGGAAATTATTTCCGCCGGTTAACTGTTTTGACCATATAGCTATTTTCAATAAATATAATATTGTTAAATCACAAAAAATGCCAATTCAAATTAATCATTACTTAGTAAAAAGCTTAGAAGAATTTGAGATGAAAAACAGCAAGGGAGATTCATTTTTCAAGAATCATTCTGGTAAAAAAATTTATTTGACTTATGAGAAATATAATACATCTGTAGATTACAATGCATATAAGTTTTTAATGCAATTGAAGCAGCGCATATATGAAAACTTTTGATTTGAGGATGAGTATAATGGAAGTAAAATGTAATCGTTTAGACAGAGGATTTCAATTATATCGGCAGGAGTTTGAGCAAAAAGCAATAGAGGTACTGCGTTCTGGGTGGTATGTATTAGGACGGGAACTGGAAAGCTTTGAAGAGGAGTTTGCTCAATATATGGAAAGTTCATTTTGTGTTGGCGTTGCAAGCGGATTGGATGCCTTGAGAATTGCTGTTTATTTATTAGGGATTCAAACAGGAGATGAAGTGATCGTTCAAGCCAATACCTATATCGCCAGTGTTATGGGGATTACGTTAAATGGAGCAACGCCGGTATTTGTTGAACCGGATATCTACAACAATATAGACACTGCACAGATAGAAAATGCTATCAGCAGTAAAACAAAAGCAATTATGGTAGTTCATCTATATGGACAGGCTGCAGATATGGATGCTGTTATGCATATTGCGCAAAAGTATAATTTGAAAGTAATAGAGGACTGCGCGCAGGCACATGGCGCTGAATGGAATGGGAAAAAAGTTGGGACATTTGGGGATATCGGCTGTTTTTCTTTTTATCCAACAAAAAACATGGGTGCATTTGGGGATGCAGGAGCAATAGTTACCAATAATGAGGTATATGCCAAAACAGCAAAAATATATCGAAATTATGGAAGTGAAAAAAAGTATTACAATGAGATTGTGGGATTAAATTCGCGTATGGATGAAATTCAGGCAGGAATGCTGCGAATACGTTTACGTCATATTAATGAGACTATAGAAGAACGTAATAAGATCGCGGAAAGATATATGAAGGGGCTAAAAGATGCAAAACTGGAACTTCCTATGGTAAAGGAGGGAGCAACCTCTGTCTGGCATCAATTTGTTGTAAAGGTAAACCAGAGAGAAAAGTTTATGAATTTTTTGGATGCAAATGGAATTCAGACATTAATTCATTATCCAATACCGCCCCATTTATCAAAAGCCTATCAATCTTTAAATATGCATATAGGAGACCTGCCGATTACAGAAGATTATGCTCGCAGGGTGGTTTCACTGCCAATATATACCGGTATGAATGAAGAAGAAATCAATTATGTTGTGGAAAAAATTTTATCTTATAAGGAATGAGATTCATGAAGTTTCCGTATGTTTTTTATAAAAAAGAGTTTAAAAACAGAATGAGGGAATTGGAAAATGCTTTTCAAAAGGGAGATGTGTTAAAAACCGTTTGTTACCTTAAGTATTTAAGCAATTTTTGTTATTCAATAAATTGTAAATTAACTGATGATCGTCTGGAGGAAATTACAAAGGAAATATCATTGAAATATCTGGGACATACTACCATAGAAACCTCACATAAAGACAAAATTATTTTCTACGATAATTTCGGATTAGCAAACCGGGGGCTTGCCAATATATATGTAAAAGCATTGGAAAAAATGGGGTATAAAATTGTATGGATTTTGTATGCTTATGCTCCTGATGTAAATGAAATTCAGGAAATGTATAAAGAAAAAGAAAACATATCTTTTCGCATCATTCCACAAAAACCAATTTTGGAGAGAATGAAAATATTGCGGGATATAATAAAAGAAGTCTCACCTCAAAATTTATTTGTATATACGCAGCCAAATGATGCAGATGGAGTTGGTACTATATCGACAATAGAAGGAAAAATTTCACGCTATCTGATAGATTTAACAGATCATGCATTTTGGCTTGGAAAGTGTGCCGTTGACTGGGTAATTGGGTTTCGAAATTATGGGTATAATGTTGCGGTTCAATACCGTAAAATTTCATCGGATAAAATCATTATACTGCCTTACTATCCTGATTCGAGAAGCGAGAAGCCATTTAATGGAATGCCTTTTGATACAGAACAATATGAATTTGTTTTTTCAGGAGGCAGTCCATATAAAATAGAGGGCGATACTGCATACAAGGAAATAGTAGAATATTTATTAAAAAAATATACATTTATACGTTTTGTATACGCCTGTTATGGAACAAATCAGACATTAGAGGAATTAAAAGAAGAATTTCCAGACAGGTTTTTTAAGATAGATGAAAGAAACGATTTAGATGAAGTATTAAAACACGCAAAATTTTATTTGTCAACTTATCCGATAGGTGGAGGCTTGATGATACAGTATGCATTGCAGAATGAATGTATTACACTTAGTTTGTGTGATGAAGACTGCGTTATAAGTGATCCCAAATCTTTTATGTTATATCCCGAAAAAGTTAATTTTGTTTATTATAATAAAGCAGATTTACTTGCTGAAATAGATCATCTGATGTGTGATGAAAAACATTATGTAAACAGTAAAAGTAATATTAAACAACAGGTAATAAGTGAAGATGATTTTATAACACAATTAGGATATATTCTTAATAAAAAGAAAACAAGATTTTCTCCAACGCTACAGCAGATAAAAATGGAGCCTTTCATGGAAATTTATAAGAAGAATGCAACTTATGAACAATATTGCAAAATTATTTTTGAATCCAGAAATAAATGGATTTATAAAAAACATCCTATTATTGTTAGAAAAATGAAAAATGAAGCATTACGGACAAGGAAAGCTAATTAGAATGATTGGATTATATGAAGATAAATATGAGAAAGCTTGGGATGAACTGATACTTAATAAAAGTATCAATGGGAATTTTCTACAGACAAGAAACTTTCTGAACTATCATCATAATGGTAAATTTAAAGACCACTCATTAATGTTCTTTAAAGGTGAAACATTGGCAGCAGTAATGCCCGCCAATGAGTTGAAACAGGGAAAGATATTAATATCTCATCAAGGAAGTACTTTTGGCGGTCTTGTTATAGGTGCAGATTATTGTACTACCAGTAATTATAATTGGATATTTAAAGAGATGATGGAACATTTTAAGAATCAGGGTTATGAACGCGTTGAACTTAGAATGCCGCATTGGCTGTATGCCAGAAAAGATAAGGGAAATGAGTTATTAGATTTTTATTTTCAACTGAATGGGTTTATATCGCGTGGCGAGGTTGGATTTTATGTGAATTTAACAAACCTTCCAGAAGATTATGAATCATATTTTGACTCATTAAGAAGGAGAAAATTGCGGAAGGCATATAAATATAATCTCTCCTTCAGAGAGTTGACTGATCAGGAAAGCATTAGAGAATTTTATGATGTGCTGGCAGATAACATGCTTAAGTTTGATACAGTTCCCTTGCATACTGTTGATGACGTACTTGATTTCAAATTTTGTCGTCTGAAAAATATAGTTTCCTTTTATGGAGTATATCATGAGACGGATTTAATAGCCGGGAGTATGGTATTCAACTTTTGTGATAAGAAAGTGTTTCATACTCAATATCTGGCAAGCAGACATGATAGTTTAGATTATTGTCCAAATGAGTTTCTATATACAAGTCTGATTCGTACTGCAAAAGAATTGGGATATCGGTTTTTATCATATGGAACCGCAACATTAGAGCATGGTGCAATCTATAATGAAAGTCTTGGAATGTATAAGGAAGGATTTCATACGGATACATATTTGAATAGAACATATATTTATGAAAGTGATTGAGGAATAATAAATGCGTAATATTGTAGATTATACAGATAAATATGCACAAGAGCCATTTGAGTCAACAATGGTTGAAATACGAAAAAAAATGGTAATTGAACAATGTAATAAGTACAGGCATGAAAATGTATTAGAAATTGGCTGTGGAATGAATCCTTTCTTTTTGGATTTTAAGGATTATACACATATGGTGATTGTAGAGCCTGGGGATTTGTTTGCTGACAATGCGCGCAAGCTTAGTAAGAGTGAAGAGAAAGCTGTTTCAGTTATTTCTGGATTTTTTGAAGAACAGGCGGATCGTGTAAAGAATCTGGGGATAGATTTTGATTTTATTATTCTTAGTTCTGTATTGCATGAATTGGATGATCCGGCGAAAATGCTTAAGGCTATTCGTGAGCTATGTGGAAGCAATACAGTAGTACATATTAATGTTCCTAATGCAAATTCAGTGCATAGGTTGATAGCAATAGAGGCGGGCATGATTTCGGATATACATGAGCAGAGTGCTCAAATGCAGAAAATGCAGCGTAGAAGAACCTATGATATGGATATGTTGAAAAGAGAAATGGATGCGGCTGGTTTTGAGGTGGTTGGATCGGGATCATATTTTATAAAACCGTTTACGCATTTTCAGATGCAGCGGTGTATGGATGAGAAAATAATTGATGAAAAAGTTTTGCTTGGATTAGAAAATCTGGTTAAGTATATGCCTGAAAATGGAGCTGGTATATATGTGAATGTAAAAAGAAATCAGCATAAACATGGAGATTGAGAATGAAGAAAATAATAATAATAGGGGATAACGAGTTTGCAGAGATCGCTTCTGTTTATTTTGCAAAAGATTACTCTTATGAAACTGTCGCTTTTGCTGTAGAAAAAAACTATATTCAGAGGAATGAAATATTAGGAATTCCAGTTGTTGCATATGAAGATTTGTTAAGTTTATATCCTCCCCAAGAATATGCCTTTTTTGCAGCGCCAGTTTATACACAGTTAAATAGATTGCGCCAAAGATTCTATGAACAATGTAAAGAGTGGGGGTACGAACCGGTTTCATATGTCAGTTCACATGCATTTGTATGGGAAAATGTACAAATTGGAGAGAATGTATTTATTTTTGAGGATAATACAGTTCAATACAATGCAAAGATAGGCAATAATGTTATTCTTTGGAGTGGAAACCATGTTGGACATAGTGCTGTAATTGAAGATAATTGCTTTGTCTCTTCTCATGTTGTCATATCAGGATATACTCGTATTGGATCAAATGCTTTTTTGGGGGTTAATTCTGCTCTGGGCAATAATATTGAATTTCCCAAGGATTCCATATTGGCGGCAGGTGCTGTGATAACAAAAAACATGAACAAGGCAGGCGGAATATACGCTGGTAACCCTGCTAAATTAATGGACAAAACATCGTATGAATATTTTGGAGTAGAGCAATGAAGTGGAAAATAGACCTTTTTATTTAATTTGGTGAGAAAGGATCTGCAAGTAATTTTGCTAATGTGAAAGATATGGCTTGGATTAGAAAAGGAAAAATATGTGGAAATGATACATGGAATTTGAATTGGCATAAGCTTAATACGCAGCTCCCTATTCCATATCTTATAAATAGAAATACATTAAGATTATTTATTACACTATGTGATTCGGAAAATAGAGGAAGACTGGGCTTTGTGGATGTAAATCCAGATAATCCGTCTGAAATAATCGATTATTCAAGAAAACCACTGCTTGATCTAGGAAATCAAGGATATTTTGATGAAAATGGTGTGGTTTCAACTGCATTATTGGAAGATAATGAGAAATTGTATATGTATTACTGTGGATTTCAAAAGCATGTGAGTTATCCATACTCTTCGCTTGCAGGGGTTGCAGTCAGCAGTGATAGAGGACAATCATTTTATAGAATTAAGGATACCCCTTTATTAGAAAGAAAAGATGGGGAAATGTTTATAAGAACAGGAGTAGGTATCTATAAATTTGGTGATATATACCGATTATATTATGCATCAGGTAACGAATGGATTTCGGTAAATAATAAGTTGGTTCCCAAATATTCTTTTAGATATATAGATTCAAATTCTCCAATATATTTTGAGGGTAAATCAAAGAAGTTATTTCCTCTTGAAAATGATGAATTTGGAATGACTACGCCGCAGGTTTTTAAGATGAATACAGAATATGGGATGATATATTCTCTCAGAACTATATCTAAGGGATATCATATGGGATATGCAACATCCCAAGACGGAATAAATTTTTATAGAAATGATGGTGTAATGGATTTTGAACGACCAATTGGAGAATTTGATAGTGAAATGGTCTGCTATGGAAAATGCTACAAACATGGAGATAGAATTTATTTGTTTTATAGCGGAAATCACTATGGCATGGATGGCATAGGATGGGCAGAATTGGAGACGTAAAATATGAGAAACGAGAAATTAAATGTATCAATATTGGATTTTGGTGCAATAGGCGATGAACGTGGAATGATAACTATTTGCGAAGGTGAGATGGATATTCCTTTTATTCCTAAAAGAGTATTTTACATATATAAATCATCAAAAGATGTTGTACGTGGACAGCATGCAAATAGAAAATCAGATTTTGTACTTATCAACGTAGCCGGCAAATCCAAAGTAAAAATTATGGATGGTAAAGGTAATGAAATAGTGTATGCGTTGAACAGACCTAATACTGGAATTTATATACCTCATATGGTATGGAAGGAAATGTATGATTTTTCTGCAGACTCCGTACTTCTTTGTCTTGCAAGTGAGCATTATGATCCTGATGAATATATCAGAAATTATGATGAATTTTTGAGTGCAGTAAATGGGGAATAGTGGGCAAAATTTTCCTTTATGAATTGCGAAAGAATTGGTATCATGGTAAAATGATTACACAATAAACAATACCTATCTCGATAGATAATAATAATCAAACCCAAGAAAGCATATGGAGCAAAAACAATGTCTTTTACCAATACCAGCAAACTGATTATTTTTGGCGCCAAGAGCATTGCTCTTGGCGCTTGTTTAGCCATCAAAAAGTTATATTCCAACTGTGAAGTGATAGGGTTTATGGTGAGCAGCCTTAAGGAAAACCCGAAGTATCTTTGTGGACTGCCGGTGATAGAAACCGACGACTGTGAGGAGAAAGATATCCCTGTTTTAATTGCCATCCCAGAAGATGTGCAGCCTGTTGTGATGAGTATACTCACCGATAAAGGATTTAAGAATATAATAAGCCTTGATTCTGCGAAAGAAGCAGAATTAATGGCCGGATATTATGAAAGTATCGGAAGATTTCCTTCCTTATATAATGAGGATGATCCATATAACAGGGATGATTCATGTAATAGAGCTGATTCCGCTGCAGAAATATATATGGCGAAATTCTACAAAGATAAGCCTTTAAAAAACACATACTCCATTCCGGCCTGGGTACACCCCATTCAGGTAGGGGCAGCATTGACAGATCAGCGGATTACGGAGATTACGGATGATTCAGGGGAAAATATCTCTTCCAAAAACGTAAATTACTGTGAGCTTACAGCCCTTTACTGGATGTGGAAAAATAAGCTTTGTACCGAAGGAACAACGCAGTATTTTGGACTGTTTCATTATAGAAGATTTTTGGATGTGACAGATATTGGACTGATGAGAATGAAAGCGGAAAATGTTGATGTGGTATTGCCATATCCCATGCTGCATGAGCCGGATATCAGTGAGCATCACAGCAGATATATCAAGGAGAGCGATTGGGCTGTCATGCTGCAGGCATTGAAAGAATTACAGCCTGATTATGCAGAACGCTTTCAGGAGATTTTAAAACAGCCTTATTTATATAATTACAATATGATCATAGCCAAAAAGGATATTTTAAAAGATTACTGTGAATGGCTGTTTCCTATACTTGAGAGAACGGAAGAATTAAGTACGCCCAAGGGCTGGGAGAGGGCAGATCGGTACATAGGGTATTTGGGGGAGAACCTTCTTACATTGTATTTTATGTATCATACAGAAGAGTGGAAGATAAGGCATGTGGGGAGGAAAATGTTGGTTTGAAAAACTGCAAATCAGAGTTAATGGCAGATGGTATTGATACCGAGTTCAATAATCTTAAGACCATAAAAGGCTTGCAATAGACAGGTGGTTTGGATATAATTGGACTATCATTCAAAAGCGAAAACAGGGAAATACTATGGAATGGAAAGATTTTTGGCACTCACTTTTAGATAAACAAAAGTTAAGACAGAAAGTTGCGGAGATGGATGAAGTGGATCGGGTCAAAAATCATTCTGTTTTCACAGAGGAAATTTGTCACTGTATCTATACTGATTATGAACAATTGAAACAAGAGTTGAAAATAACAGAAAATGATATCTGGGATATTCTGGGACAGTTTCAGGGAGTACACTTACATACAAGCCGTATAAAGTCAGTGGATAGTTTGATAGAGAAAGTGATAAACAAGCGCCACGAGTGGTTGGCGGATGATAAAAGTAAGTATGCGCAAATCAATGCGGGGAATTATCGTGATATTATTTCTGATTTGATTGGACTAAGGTTAATTATTAATTATCGTGGACATTGGCTGGACTTGCATGAGGAGATATTGGGAAAATTCCCAATCGATAAAAAGTGTATCTATGAAAAGGATAAACTCCTGCCACACCCCTCTTTGGGCAGCATTCAGGCGGAATTGCCAAAAGTCTATTATGCAGAAGGGGATGATATTCGACAATATGTGGAAATGGGATTAATTCCTAAAAAACATAAAATGAATTATAGAAGTATACATTATACCGTAAGTTTTCATAATGTATATATTGAGATTCAGGTAAGGACGATTTACGATGAAGCATGGAGTGATTGTGACCACAGTTATGTATACAAGAAAGACGAAAATAAGAGCCATACAGCATTAGAACAAATGTCGGGTATATTAGCAAAACTGACGAATCTTTCGAATGATATTGGTGAGCAGATGAAGGATATATATGATGCTGAAAACATAGTGGAAAATAAGAGCGGAGGCTGGAAAACAACAGAGGATATTGTTGATGTGATGGATATGTCTATTCAGCGTATGGAAGAGATCAAGAAAGATTTCAAACAATTCAGAGAGAAGCTATTTGTGGAAAAAGGATAGAAGGCGGTGGGATGAATGATGAATAACGTGCAATTAGAAAAGACAAAAGGGGAGCTTTTTGTGGAGCAGCTTCAAAGTGGAGAATTTAAAAAGAACTGCCGCCCTAACCATGGACCGGATTTTACAGAAGGACTTGAGGAACAGTACAAGCATACCTTTAACCAATATATGAGTTCCTGCGGCTGTTTTCTTATGGATATGCGGCTGGTAAGGAGGGAATATCATGGATGAAGCACCAAAGAAAAGGGAATCTGGAAATTATAAATATCTGGTTAAAAAATTTGGTGAAAAGAAAATAAGTTCTCGCTATGATTGGATTAATGATTTATTGAGGGATTTTGTATACAAATTTGGTTATGAAGATAAAGTTATTATTTCGCAGGATATTTTAAAACATGTGGTGGTGGATTATTTTGTGGATATTGACCGATTGAAGGAATTTCAGGAAATCGAAAAAGTACATTCCTCAAAAATCTATGCGTACACCTGCTTTTGGCTTCTGCGTCATAAACCCTTACAATTAGTTTGTGCAGAGGGGGCAGAAGATTTAGCCTTTGTTAATGAAGAATTCGTATGCTGCCTGCTTAGAAGCTATCTTTTTTCGGAGCCGGAAAATGTGCCTATTTTAGAGAATAAAAAAGAGCAGATAGACAATTTCGTTGGAACAATGCTATATTTTTTCCAGTATAGAGAGTATTCTGCAAAAAATATTGAATTGATGATTTTGGCGTTTCAGGCCGGCTGTGGATACCAATACTCAGCAGATCACCAATGATGGATTTTCCTTTAAAGGTGAATGAGCATGAAATTCGAAACAGATAAAAGTGGGAAATAATTGTTTGAATTATTTCCCGCTTCCCAGTTTTCAGGAGGAAAACTCATGAATATTGCACTAATTTTATCTGGAGGAACCGGCAGCCGCGTAGGCACTGACATACCCAAGCAATATATTATGGTTCATGGAAAACCAATTATTTATTATTGTCTTGAACCAATTGCCCATCATGAAATGATTGATGCCATACAGATCGTGGCAGATGGTGCATGGCAGGACTTTATTTTAGAGCATATGAAGGATGCAGTATTTGAACAGAAATTCAAAGGCTTTTCCTTACCTGGTGCAAACAGGCAGTTATCCATATGGAATGGACTTAGAGAGATCAGAAAATATGCTTCAGATCAGGATTTTGTTTTTATTCATGATGCAGCAAGACCATTTCTTTCCCATGATTTTATCAGTGAGTGTCTTAAAGCAGCAGACGGATATGATGGTGTGCTTCCGGTGCTGCCAATGAAGGATACGGTGTACATGAGTGAAGATGGAGAAAAAATAACTTCCTTATTAAATAGGAGCCAGATTTTTGCAGGACAGGCGCCTGAGGTATTTGTTTTGGGCGGATATTACCGCGCAAATAAGGCTCTGTTTCCAGAAAAAATATTAAAGATTAATGGTTCCACGGAACCTGCTGTTATGGCGGGAATGAAGATTAAAATGATTCCGGGGGATGAGAGAAACTTTAAAATAACAACCAGGGAAGATTTAAAACGGTTTGAGGAACGTGGAGGATGGTCATGAATATGAAAGCATATGTATTGCATGGAATAGGAGATTATCGTTATGAAGAGACAGAGGTTCCTTCTGTAGAACCCGGAACTGTTTTGGTACGGGTAAAGGCCGCCGGAATCTGCGGCTCTGATATTCCCAGAGCATATCGGACAGGGGCTTATTCCCATCCTCTGATTATCGGGCATGAGTTTGCCGGAGAAGTGGTTAAGACAGGCGAGGGAGTGGACGAAAGCTGGCTTCATAAGCGGGTAGGGGTTTTTCCGCTGATTCCCTGTATGAAATGTCCTCAATGTCAAAAAAAGCAGTATGAGATGTGCAGCAACTATAATTATCTGGGATCAAGAACAAATGGTGCATTTGCAGAGTATGTGCGGGTGCCGGAGTGGAATCTGATTGAGCTGCCCAGTCTGGTTACAATGGAGCAGGCGGCTATGTTAGAGCCTATGGCGGTAGCGGTGCATGCAATACGACGAATGCAGCCCCTTGCCGGGGACAAAATTGCAGTGTGCGGACTTGGGACAATCGGCCTGTTTGTGGCAATGTTTTTGCTTGAAATGGGCTGTCAAAATGTATATGCTGCAGGAAACAAGGATTTCCAAAAAAGTATGGCTGAGAACATCGGTATAAAGAAGGAAAACTTTTGTGATATACGGGATAAGGATTTTTCCGGCTGGCTTTTAGACAGGACGAATGCAGCAGGGGTAAATATATTTTTTGATTGTGTAGGAAAAAATGAAGTGATAAAGCAGGGAATTGAAAGTCTTGCGCCCAAGGGAAAGATGATGCTGGTAGGCAATCCGGCATCGGATATGGAATTGGAGAAAAACTTATATTGGAAAATTCTGCGCAGACAACTGCAGCTATTTGGAACCTGGAATTCTTCTTTTACCCATGAAAAAACGGATGACTGGAATTATGTATTGGAATGCTTGCAGAGGCAAAGCATCAGACCGGAAAAAGTGATCACCCATCGAATGAACATGGAATCATTTATAGAAGGATTTGAGATCATGCGCGATAAGAAAGAAGATTATGTTAAGATATTATTATTGCTTACAGAAAAATAACAGAAAAAAGGGAAATATTGCATAAAATTTATATTTATACTTCCGTATACGGAATCTATCCATATGTATAATAAGTTATAATAATACCATATATGGAAGGGAATACGGATATAAAGATGAAAGCTCAAGATGTATTAGTGGAAAGAATTAATAATCTATGCAAAGAAAAGAGGATGACCTATTATGCCTTGTCTTATGCTTCGGCAGTTCCAATGACCACATTGATGCATATTGTGGATAAATCAACGGCAAATCCGGGAGTTATGACCATTGGAAAGCTTTGTGAAGGATTTGGAATTTCTTTAAAGGAGTTCTTTGATGCCCCTGAATTTGATGAAATAGTTCATTTGGATATGTAAAGAATAGTACTTTGGTACACTTTTTTAAAAAGTTTATTTTTTTTAGGGTGACTTGATTTTGTGTGTGTGATATACTAACTGTATATAAGGTGCAATTGAGTTATGTGACATGAATACAGGAGGTTTTATATGACTAAAGCAGAAATTTTGAAACAGGAGATTTTGAAGCAGTATAAGAGTGTAAGACAATTTGCCATAGACATGGAAATCCCTTACAGCACTTTGGTGACAGCATTGGATAGGGGGATCGAAGGAATGGCATATGGTACGGTGATTCGTATGTGCGACAGACTGAGTCTGAATCCAGTCGACTTTTCATCTCTTGAAAAAGGCGAAGTGCTGGGTGAGAAGATCCTTGAAAATAGAGTTATGCAGTATTATATTCAGTTGAACAAAAAGGGACGTAAGAAGATACTTGAAATGATGGAGGATTATGTTCAGCTTGAAAAATACAGGGAGCTGTAGAATCTATGAATGAACATTTTGATTATCTGGTCGTTGGAACCGGGCTTTTTGGCTCGGTTTTTTCGTATGAAGCATTAAGGCGGGGAAAAAAATGCCTGGCTATTGATAAAAGGGATCATATTGCGGGGAATATCTATACCAGAGAAGTAAGGGGCATTCACGTACATGAATATGGCGCCCATATATTTCATACGTCAAATCGTGAAATATGGGATTACATGAATCGGTTTGCGGAGTTTAATCATTTTATAAATTCTCCAATGGCAATATACAAAGGAGAAATTTATAATCTGCCTTTTAATATGAATACCTTCAGCAGGTTATGGGGAATTAAAACCCCTGAAGAGGCAAAGAAAAAGATCCAGGAACAGATCGAACGTCTGTCCATAGGAGAGGCTCAGAATTTGGAGGAGCAGGCACTGTCTCTGGCAGGTCCGGATGTTTATGAAAAGTTGATCAAAGGATATACAGAAAAGCAGTGGGGCAGGGATTGCCGGGAACTTCCGGCATTTATCATAAAAAGAGTTCCGCTTCGGTTTACTTATGATAATAATTATTTCAGTGATCCTTATCAGGGAATACCTGTAGGAGGATACACTGCTATTGTTGAAAAGATGCTGGAAGGGACAGAGGTTAAACTGAACACGGATTTCAGGGAATTTGAAAGAAGGCAGAAGGCAGCAGCCGAAAGGGGAGAGGATTTTATTTCCTATGATAAGGTGATTTATACCGGCATGATAGATGCGTATTTCGATTATCGTCTGGGAAATTTAGAATATCGTTCCCTTCAGTTTCAGGTAGAGGACATGCCGGAATGTGACAATTACCAGGGAAATGCGGTGATCAATTATACGGAACGGGAGATTCCCTATACAAGGATTATAGAGCATAAGCATTTTGAGTTTGGAAAAGGAGAAGGCACTATTATCACTCGGGAATATCCCAGATCATGGAAAAAGGGAGATGAACCCTACTATCCGGTAAATGACCAAAAGAATAATAAGCTTTTTGCAGATTATATGGAACTTGCATCGGAAGAAAAAAATGTATTGTTTGGAGGCAGGCTGGGACAGTATCGGTATTATGATATGGACAAGGTGGTTGAAGCTGCCCTCCAATTAGTAGAAAAGGAATTATAGTAAAATTATAATAAGGCGCAGATCGGAAAGATCTGCGCCTTAAAAATGAACAAATCAACAATAACTGTTAAAAAGCAAACCGCTGTAGTTGCTGGTCATATAGGGAACTGGAAAATTATGACCAGGATTTTTGTATGCAACAATCGTTTTGTTTACATATTCGATAGGATTCAAGGAAACCTGGTTGGTTTTACGCAGAACCGAGTTGGTAAAGTCCTTTATAACGGAAAACTGCCTGCGCCCTTCCTCTCCCTGTAATGAATTTTTCAAGGTATCCTCATTAAGAGAAAGCTGCCCATTAAGTTCAAAAGAAAGTCCAAGCTTTTCAAGATCCGCCTGATAATAGCGGGAGGTTCTTGACATTTCATTTAATAAATGCCCGCTGCGGGGGTTAAGGTCAAGGTATTCAGCAGCGGCACGGATGAAAGAATTATAACCGCTTACCAGATTGTTTACATTTTCGGCAAGCGAATCTAAGTCCGTCTTAAGGCCGATTTGTGTAGTTTCTCCTTCAGCAGTGCTGATACCGTTTATGGTAACGTCAAACATTTTCCCAATCGTAAAGTGGTTGGAAGGAGAACTGCCCGGTTCGCCGTTTAAGAGAAATTCTGCATTGGAAGGCTCTCTGGCAATATAAGAAATTCCCATATAATCTACTGTACCGGCGCGCTTGCTGGTCTTGTCGTCAGATACATGGAAAATGAAATCTTTATTATCTTTCAGCCCTGTAGCAGAAGAGGTGAGGCGGAGAGAAGAATTCCCGTTGTCATCTTTTACAATATCGGCATTAATACCAATTTCTGCATTGGTGACCAGTCTGGAAAGGCGTTCCTGCAGATCCAGATTCGTTTCACCCTCGTGAACATTATATTGAAACTCATAGCTTAAATCATTAATTGAAATATCAAAAGAATATGCTCCAGGTGCCAGCATTGCCTTATCTTCTGAAGGTAGAAATGAGCCTAAATTGACCTGATTCGAAGCCATAGCAGTTACTTCCAATTCAAAAGAGGGTGCAGTACCTTCTAATGAACCTTCACCGATAAATGCAGCACTTGCTATGTTTTCATTGGTGGAGTAGGCAGCCTTTTTCCCAAGCATTTCTTTTTCATCTAAACCACCGAGGGAAGCAATGGTGTTGCGAAGCGACCTTGCATTTTCTTTTAATCCAATTACAAATTTGCGAGACTCTTTACTATTGTCTAGTTTATACAAAGGCGCATCTTTATTTAATTTTACAATGGAATTATAAATGCCCCGAAGTTCGCTCTTTTTATGACTATCATACTGAGTAGAACTTTTTTTGGGCGCATAAGCAGTCAGATAATGGTTATAAACCACGTTAAGCGCTGCATTGTATGACATAGTCAGCCCCTCCCTTCTTCCGTGAATCATACTAACTGTCAATACCGTTTGACAGAAAACTTTTCCTTCATCATTATAATATGTTATAGTGAATGAGGAAGTTTTTGTATTTAGGGCATAAAAACCTACTTTTATGAAAATATTTTATCACCAGGCGAACTGGAATTCAATGGGAAGATGGTAATATCATAAAAAATCTTTTATGATAAAAGTATGAAATAGCAGAAATTTCAATTGACTGGAAGAAAAGGATATGCTATAGTTAATAAACGAGATAAGATTTAGGTCTTTTTTTTATGCTTAAAAATCCGGTAAAAGATTGGAGGAAGGATTATGCGTACTAAGATTACATTGGCATGTACAGAATGTAAACAGCGTAACTACAATACCACGAAAGATAAGAAGACGCATCCTGACAGGATGGAGACTAAAAAATATTGTAGATTCTGCAAAACTCATACAATGCACAAAGAAACCAAATAATTTCCATAACTGGTGGGAAGGAATTGAGGTTGAAAATTAAAAATTTTCAATCTGCAAGTTTGTGTCTGCGCAGCATCCACAAACTTGATATGTGCAAAAAGCTGCGCAGAAATGAGGAATAAAATGGCAGATTCTGCAAAAAAGGCAAAAGCAGCAAAACCTAGTTTTTTTAAAGGGGTTAAAACAGAATTCAAGAAGATTTCATGGCCCGATCGGGATTCACTTTTAAAACAGTCTGTAGCAGTAGTTTGTATTTCTGTAGTTCTGGGAGCACTAATTGCCATACTGGATTTCCTGATGCAGTACGGTGTGGATTTCCTGGTAAATCTGTAGAATGAGGGTGAAGTGTATGGCAGAGGCGAACTGGTATGTAGTGCATACCTATTCCGGGTATGAAAACAAAGTAAAGGCCAATATAGAAAAAACAATTGAGAACAGACATCTGGAAGAGGAGATCTTAGAAGTTCGTGTGCCCATGCAGGATGTGGTAGAACTGAAAAACGGTGCAAAGAAGACAGTCCAGAAAAAGATGTTCCCGGGGTATGTTTTGATTAATATGGTCATGAATGATGATACATGGTATGTTGTCCGCAACACCAGAGGCGTGACGGGATTTGTGGGGCCTGGAAGCAAGCCGGTTCCATTGTCGGAAGCTGAGATGAAGCCCCTTGGAATCAAGACGGAAAATATTTCTGTGGACTTTGCGGAAGGCGACACGATTGCCGTAGTGGCAGGCGTGTGGAAAGATACTGTCGGCGTGGTACAGAGGATGGATTTTGGAAAGCAGACGGCTACCATTAATGTAGAACTGTTCGGAAGGGAAACCCCCGTTGAGATCAGTTTTGCAGAAGTAAGGAAAATATCCTGATAACAGAAATATTTTATTATGATATTTATTACGGACTTTGGTCTGTATAAATATAAAGTAACTTTTTAATTTAGTCTGCGTATGAAACGCGGGCTGTGGGAGCAGAAGGATTTCTGCGCCATACCACGATGCAATCAAAAAATTGCATTATTATAGGAGGTGCCACAATGGCAAAGAAAGTAGAAGGATACATTAAGTTGCAAATCCCTGCTGGCAAAGCTACACCAGCACCCCCAGTTGGTCCTGCACTTGGACAGCATGGGGTTAACATTGTTGAATTTACAAAGCAGTTCAACGCAAGAACAGCAGATAAGGGTGATGTGATCATCCCTGTTGTAATTACAGTATATGCAGACAGAAGTTTCAGTTTTGTTACGAAAACTCCCCCTGCTGCAGTACTTCTTAAGAAGGCATGCAATATCAAGTCTGGTTCAGCAGTTCCGAACAAGACAAAGGTTGCAACCATTTCCAAGGCTAAGCTTCAGGAGATCGCAGAGATGAAGATGCCTGATTTAAATGCAGCAAGCCTTGAGGCTGCTATGAGCATGATTGCTGGTACTGCAAGAAGTATGGGTATCACAGTAGAGGAATAACCAAACATCAGGACTAATAAATTTGGAGAGTGGGAGGCACAGGTGTCCAAAGGGAATAAAGTTTTTGGACGTGTCGCTTGAACCATAGGAGGAATTAATAATGAAACATGGAAAGAAATATATAGAGGCTGCAAAACAGGTTGACCGTTCAGTTGCATATGAGCCTGCTGAGGCGATCGCATTAGTTAAGAAAACAGCAGTTGCAAAATTTGATGAGACAGTTGAAGTTCATATCAGAACCGGCTGCGACGGACGTCATGCAGAACAGCAGGTCCGCGGTGCTGTTGTACTTCCTAACGGTACAGGTAAAACTGTTAAAGTACTGGTATTTGCGAAGGGCGATAAGGTAAATGAGGCAGAGGCAGCAGGCGCTGATTACGTTGGAGGAGATGAACTGATCCCCAAGATTCAGCATGAAGGCTGGCTGGATTTTGACGTGGTAGTTGCTACACCGGATATGATGGGTGTTGTAGGACGTCTTGGTAAGGTTTTGGGACCGAAAGGCTTAATGCCCAATCCTAAGGCAGGAACAGTAACTATGGATGTTACCAAGGCAATTAATGATATTAAGGCTGGTAAGATTGAGTACAGACTTGATAAGTCCAATATCATTCATGTTCCCCTTGGCAAAGCTTCTTTTGATGAGGCAAAGCTTCAGGAAAACTTTGATGCTTTAATGGAAGCAATCGTTAAGGCAAAACCTTCAGCACTGAAAGGTCAGTATTTAAGAAGCATTACGCTTACTTCTACTATGGGACCTGGCGTGAAGGTCAGTGTTGCAAAGTATTAATCTAAACCGGATGTTAAGCCGCTCCTTTTTATGGGAGCGGCTTTTTAAATACTGTTTGCAGCGGCTTTCAAAATGCGGATAATGATCCGTGTTTCCGGCAGGTGTCAATAACTTTTGAAAATGT
>DKUR01000031.1 GCA_002490775.1 Lachnospiraceae bacterium UBA7199
AGTGATTCAGGTGTGAGCAAATCCTATTCGCAAAGCGAATTTTAGATGGATTTGCGAATGTTACTGTGAACAAAGTGAACAGTAACTAACCTGTTACTGTGTCATTTTGCAACGAGATACGCTCCCCAGGCGTCCTTCAGGTAATCCAGGAAGCCTGCCTTCTCCACATCCTCCGCCACCAAAAGCTTCACGCTTCCAATCTGTTTTCCGTTCAGGCTGTACCGGGCCTCTCCGGCTGTCTGCCCTTTTTTCAGGGGCGCCTTCAATTCCTCCGCCAGCCGGATCTCCTTTTCCACCGCCGACAGGTCATCCCCCGCTGTGTCCAGATACCGGAATTCCCCCTCATAGCGGCAGGATACCCGGTCCTTTACGCCGCCCTTCACCGCGGCCTCCGGCAGGACATCCTTATTTTCATCCGTATACAGGGCGCATTTGCCAAAGCCGTAGTTCAAAAGCTCCGCCGCGTTGGCAAATCTTGTTTTGGAGTCGGGAGCCGTCAGGATAACGCTGATCAGCTCCACCCCGTTCCTGACTGCCGTGGCGGACAGGCAGTATTTGGCGATGCTGGTGCTGCCCGTTTTGAGCCCCTTGCAGCCCTCGTAGCTGCGCAGCAGCTTGTTGGTGTTTGTCAGGCCGAATTCCTTCGTTCCCTGGCGCGTCACATGGGTGATATTTTCCATCCACACCGTCGTGTAATCGTAAATCTGGGGGAATCTCGTCACCAGCTCTCTGGACATGATGGCGATATCCCTGGCCGTGGTATAATGCTCCGGATCCTCCGTCAGGCCGCAGCAGTCCACAAAATGAGTGTTTTTCATGCCAAGCTCCTTTGCCCGCTCGTTCATCCTGTTCACAAACTCCTGCTCCGTACCGCCGATGTGCTCCGCCATAGTCACCGCCGCGTCGTTTCCTGACGCGATCATGATGCACTTAAGCAGCGTCTCCACCGTCTGGCGCTCCCCCTCCTCCAGATACACCTGGGAGCCGCCCATGGATTTCGCGTGGGCGCTGGTCACCGCCTCGTCCGACAGCTTCACTTTCCCGCTTTCTACCGCCTCCAGAATGAGCAGCGCCGTCATAATCTTTGTCACGCTGGCGGGGCTGCGCTTCTCATCCGCCGCCTTCTCGTAAAGTACCGTGCCTGTGGACGCCTCCATTAAAATCGCCGAGGGAGCTTCCACCTCCACCCCCTCCGCCCGCGCCCCAAGGGGGGCGATTCCATGGAAAGCCATCAGAAACCCAAGCATCACTGCCAGAATTTTTTTCATAAAAAAACCGCTCCTGTTCCATCGTCTATGTAAATATAGATGATGGACGAGCGGTTTATGCATTCCTACCTGCCGAAATTTTCCAAAAACACCCGCACAGGCTCTGGCATGCTCTCCTTTTTCGCGATGCACAGATGGATCGTAAAATCCACCAGATAATAAACAATCAAAACTCTGGCCAGCAGATTTCCCACGGAACTGGGATAAGCGTTCGCCAAAGCCATCACGCCCTTGTGCAGGAAGCCAAACAGGCAGATCGTATAGAGTCCCCAGGCCAGTGTGCTTTCCAGGCAGACGATCCCTTTGTAATTAAACGGTTTTTCCTTATAATCCCACCAGACCATCCCAAACAGATGGATCATAAGCTTCGCCACAAGAAATTCAAAAAAAGTAGCGCCGATGCTGCCCAGAATATACAGCATCACATAATTTCCCTCCAGCGGCTTTAACAAAAAGTATGCCCCCACAGCCCCAAATCCATAGATCGGGCAGATCGGCCCAAAAATGAAGCCCCTGTTCACCGGTCTTTTTTCACAGAAGGACATGTAGAGGGATTCTACGCACCATCCCAGGACGCTGTATATCAAAAACCACTGCACCACATGATAGAAATCTGCCCCAAAAACTGCCATTCTCCACGGCATATGGTTCACCTCTTTCGAAAGATAAAAAGTATAGAATTCCACGGAGCACTTTTGTGCCATAGGAGATCCTTTCGGATTTCCTATGATACAAAGAAAACCTCCGGTTTATCGCCGGAGGCCCTCATCTGCACATATTAGTTATACTTACGCTTACGAGCAGCTTCGGATTTCTTTTTGCGTCTCACGCTGGGTTTTTCGTAATGTTCTCTCTTACGAATCTCCTGCTGAATTCCAGCCTTTGCGCAACTTCTTTTAAAGCGACGTAACGCGCTGTCTAAAGTTTCGTTTTCTTTTACGATTACGTTTGACATCTTACACCCTGACCTCCCTTCAGTCCCTTCCTAGTAACAATGACTGATTGGGTTTTTCGTATTGCATATGTATGCATATTCACATACACTAGTACAATTATATCACATATTTTTCTTACGTCAATCACTATTTTAAAAAAATACTTTATCAAAAATTAATTTATCTGACCTTCCAGCACTTTTTTCGCTTCTGCTATGGCTTCGTCAATTCCTGCCGGGTTCTTGCCGCCTGCCTGAGCCATATTAGGACGTCCGCCGCCGCCGCCGCCAACGAATCCTGCAATTCCCTTAATCAGGTTTCCTGCATGTGCACCGCTCTTTAAGGCTTCCTCTGTAGCCATTGCAACCATATTTACTCTGCCATCCAAATCAGAAATCAGTACAATCACACCTTCTTTCAGCTTTGCCTTTAGCTGATCCCCTAAATCTCTCAGACCATTCATATCCACGCCGGAAACTTTAGCCGCAAGAAGTTTTACGCCTTTCACCTCTACTACCTGATCCATTACATTTCCCAGCGCATCCTTCGCTGCCTTGCTCTTTAAGGATTCATTTTCACTTTGAAGGGCTTTTAAATCTGCCATCAAATGCTCCACTTTTGCCACCAGTTCTGATGGTGAAGCTTTTACTGCCGCTGCCGCCTTATGAAGAGTGTTTTCCATTTCTGCATAGTAACTTAATACACCATTTCCAGTAAGCGCTTCTATTCTCCTAACGCCTGCCGCAACGCCGCTTTCGGAAATAATTTTAAACAGCATAATGGAGGCTGTATTGGCCACATGGGTGCCTCCGCAAAGCTCTGTGGAAAAATCCCCCATCTGCACAACTCTGACTTTTTCTCCATATTTTTCGCCAAAAAGAGCCATTGCTCCGGTTTTCTTTGCCTCTTCAATGCTCATCACCTTCGTTACTACAGGAAGCGCCTGGGCAATCTTTTCATTCACAATTTTTTCAACTTGATCCAGTTCCTCTTTTGTCATGGCTGAAAAATGACTGAAGTCAAATCTTAATCTGTCACCATTTACAAAAGATCCGGCCTGTTCCACATGAGTTCCAAGCACAGTGCGCAGCGCCTTTTGGAGAAGATGGGTAGCACTATGGTTTTTACAGGTGTCGCTTCTATTTGACTCATTCACCTGTAATGTCACCCTATCTCCCACTTTAATCATTCCTTTGGTCACTTTACCGATATGACCAATTTTTCCACCAAGCAGCTTTACTGTATCCTCTACCTGAAATTCTCCTTCTCCACAGGAAATAATCCCAGTATCAGCACATTGCCCGCCCATAGTTGCATAAAAAGGCGTTTCATCAACAATAATGGTTCCAACCTCACCATCTGTCAGAGCTTCCACCAGTTCTGTTTCAGTGGTAAGAACTGTAACCTTGGAATCATATACCAATTGATCATACCCTACAAAGGTTGAAGTAATAGAAGGATCAATTGACTCGTAAACGGTAACATCCGCCCCCATATAATTAGTCACTTTGCGGGCAGACCGTGCTTTTTCCTTCTGTTCCTTCATTGCGCTTTGGAAGCCTTCTTCCTCCACTGTAAATCCTTTTTCTTCAAGGATTTCCTTTGTAAGATCAAGAGGAAAACCATAAGTGTCATACAGCTTAAAGGCATCCACACCGCTCAAACACTTCTTTCCTTCTTTCACCATTTTTTCTTCCATCTCGCCTAAAATACTTAAGCCCTGATCAATGGTCTTATTAAATTTATTTTCTTCCTGTGTAAGAACGTTAAAGATAAAATCCTTCTTTTCTTCTAATTCCGGATAGCCGTCTTTGCTTCCCTCAATCACGGTATTACTTAAATCTGCAAGAAATGTTCCAGAAATACCAAGCAGTCTTCCATGACGGGCCGCCCGGCGGATAATTCTTCGAAGCACATAGCCTCTTCCTTCATTAGAAGGCATAATTCCGTCTGAGATCATAAAGGTTGCAGAACGAATATGATCTGTCACGATACGAATGGAAACATCCCATTTATATTCCACTTTATATTCCTTGCCGGAAATTTCACATACCCTGTTTCTAAGGGCGCAGATAGTGTCCACATCAAAAATAGAGTCCACATCCTGAACCACTGCCGCCAGTCTTTCAAGTCCCATACCGGTATCAATGTTTTTCTGTTCAAGTTCTGTATAATTTCCATGTCCATCATTGTCAAACTGGGTAAAAACGTTGTTCCACACCTCTATGTACCTGTCGCAGTCACAGCCTACGGTACATCCTTCTTTTCCACAACCGTATTTTTCCCCTCTGTCATAATAAACCTCCGAGCAGGGACCACAGGGGCCTGAGCCATGCTCCCAGAAGTTATCTTCCTTGCCAAAACGGAAAATTCTCTCAGGCGCAATACCAATTTCCTTGTTCCAGATTTCAAAAGCCTCTTCATCCTCCTGATAAATGGAAGGGTACAGCCTCTCAGGATCAAGTCCTACCACCTGTGTTAAAAATTCCCATGTCCAGGCAATTGCTTCATGCTTAAAATAATCACCAAAAGAAAAATTGCCCAGCATTTCAAAAAAAGTACCATGACGTGCTGTTTTACCAATATTTTCAATGTCTCCTGTACGAATACATTTCTGGCAGGTAGTAACTCTCTTTCTCGGCGGAATTTCCTGTCCGGTAAAATAAGGCTTCAAAGGCGCCATACCTGAGTTGATCAGTAAAAGACTATTATCATTATGGGGAACCAGCGAAAAACTTTTCATTGCAAGATGTCCCTTGCTCTCAAAAAACTCCAGGAACATTTTTCTAAGTTCATTTACACCATACTGTTTCATACAAATCGTATCCTTTCCTTAAAATGCCAGCTTTTCTGCAAAGTAAGCGTCAAGATCGGCAATTGCCACTCTTTCCTGCTCCATGGTATCTCTGAATCTTACTGTTACACAGGCATCTGTTTCAGAATCAAAATCATAAGTAATGCAGAAAGGCGTCCCGATTTCATCCTGGCGGCGGTATCTCTTTCCAATGTTTCCTCTGTCATCAAATTCACAATTATATTTTTTGGAAAGCTGTGTAAAAATCTTTTCTGCACCTTCATTTAATTTCTTTGAAAGAGGAAGCACGCCAATCTTTACAGGCGCCAGTGCCGGATGAAAATGAAGCACTGTTCGTACATCTCCCTCTCCAATTTCCTCCTCGTCATAGGCCCCGCAAAGCACTGCAAGGAACAGTCTTTCCACGCCAAGAGAAGGCTCTATCACATAAGGAATATATTTTTCCCGTTTTTCATCATCAAAATAGCTCATATCCTGACCTGATACATTCTGATGCTGTGTCAAATCATAATCGGTTCTGTCTGCAATCCCCCACAGTTCACCCCAGCCAAAGGGAAATAAAAATTCGATATCAGTGGTCGCCTTAGAATAAAAAGATAATTCTTCCTTATCATGATCGCGCACACGCATTTCCTCTTCCTTCATGCCAAGGCTCTTTAAGAAATCAATACAGTACTGTTTCCAGTAAGCAAACCACTCAAGATCCGTATCCGGCTCACAGAAAAACTCCATTTCCATCTGCTCAAATTCTCTCACACGGAAAATAAAGTTACCCGGTGTAATTTCATTTCTGAAAGATTTGCCCACTTGGCAGATTCCAAAAGGAATCTTTTTCCTTGAAGTTCTCTGAACATTTTTAAAGTTCACAAAAATACCCTGTGCAGTTTCAGGTCTTAAATACACAGTATTCTTGGCATCCTCTGTAACCCCCTGAAAGGTTTTAAACATTAAGTTGAACTGGCGGATATCTGTAAAATTATGTTTGCCGCAGGTAGGGCAGGGAATATTATGTTCGTCAATAAAAGCCTTCATCTGTTCCTGGCTCCATCCGTCCACAGAAGTCTCAAGGGTAATTCCATTTTCGGCTACATAATCCTCAATGATCTTGTCCGCACGGAACCGTTCATGACACTCACGGCAGTCCATCAAGGGATCTGAAAAGCTTCCCAGATGTCCTGAAGCCACCCATGTCTGTGGGTTCATCAAAATTGCACAGTCGACGCCTACATTATAAGGACTTTCCATAACAAATTTCTGCCACCAGGCTTTTTTAATATTGTTTTTCAGTTCCACCCCAAGGTTTCCAAAATCCCATGTATTGGCAAGTCCCCCGTAAATTTCTGAGCCGGGATATACAAATCCCCTTGACTTCGCCAATGCAACGATTTTTTCCATTGTTTTTTCCATAACACACTTACCTTTCATTCTTTGTCTATTTGAAAATAATATATGCTAACCCGTTATCCTCCGCACTACGCATAACCGCCTTTGCGTTTCCTGATACGGTAACATTATCACTCACATAAAGAGCTTTTCCATTTAGTATAATTGTATCGCTTACATTTGTAATCAAAAGCATCGCATCCTTCATTGCAAGAATATCCGCCTTACCCACCGTCTCATTTGCATCCTTGATGCTGCTTAAGACCACATTAAGCTCATAACCTTCCTCTGCCGCCTTTGACGCCTCTCCCATAAATAAAACTGCTTTATTAAAAGCAGCATAATCCTGCGTACTTGCATAAGTCATCTGGACGATCACCATATCGTCTTTGGCTTCCACCTTTTCCACTGTTATGCTCCCATTTTCTGCATTTCGATTGTAGGAAGCTGCCTGGGAAAGAATCGACTGCTGCAGTTCTGCCTCATCATAATAATTCTCCGCTGCATTCTCCGGAACAAAACTCTCTGTAATATGAGACTGAACACTTCCATCCTTTCCAAAAGAAATAAACGTTCCTTCTGCCTCTTCACTTTTACTGCTACAGGAAACCATAACAGACATTGCTGCAAACGCCAATATACTTATGATCATTCTAGGTGCCGATTGATTTTGGTTTCTCATTACATTCCCCTGTTTTCTTTCATTTTCCCAATCCATTATATATGACTTATCTTTCAATTTCAACATGGATTTCATGCAAAATTTCAAGACTTTTCATTTTCTTATCTATAAAGCGGCTGTTGAATATCCCTGCGATCTGTGAAAGTTCTTCTAACACTTGTTTTGTTACTGTAAAAGTATAAAGCTTTTCAACAGTGGTATTCACAATATAATTGACCGCGTACTTTGTTGAATCCAGATAAGGAGTCTCCCCCCCAGGCAGTCCCGGATATTCCCCATTTAAGGCAAGTGCTTTTATCTCAAATATGTATCTGACAAGCAAATTGGGAATTCCTTCATGCAAAAGCGCCCGAAGCGACTGATAAAGGAGCTTTAGCATTTCCTTTTCATCATTATTTTCTCTTGTATAATAGTCCATTAGTTCTAAAAAGTACATTCCATAACAGGCAGCCTCAAAATCATCTCTCAGACCTTCAAAATAATTACTGATCACTGTATCTGAAACACTATAAGCGCTTTTCCCTGCATATAAGGAAAATTTTCCAAAGCAAAAGGGATTGGTGGATGCCAACAGCCTGCTGCCCTGCTTTCTCGCACCTCTTGCAAAAGCTGAAATCTTTCCCCGCTCCCTTGTCAATATAACTACCCGCCTGTCATATTCCCCAATGGGTTCCGTTTTTAAAATGATCCCTGTAACACCAATTAGTTCCTGCACTCCTATCGGCTCCCTCATTTTTTTCTGGCTCTGCCTCATCAAGCATGGCAGCTTTTTCTTCCCGGTAGGCCAGATAATCCTCAATCCTTCCTGTATTTAAGAATTGTTCCCAGTAATTTACTATTTTCATCTTGTGCCCCCTAATGCTAAAAGTATTCTTTTAAAAACCATGCTATTAGGGTTTACTTTTTTGCTTTTTCTATTCGCTGTCCTTGGGATTATAACCAAAATTTTTTAGAAGAAAATCACTGTCCCGCCAGTCCTTTTTCACCTTCACCCAAAGCTGCAGATTAACTTTGCTCTCCAGCAGTTCTTCTATATCTCTTCTTGCATTAGAGCCGATCTTCTTCAGCATTGCACCCTGCTTTCCTATAATGATTCCCTTATGGGATTCCTTTTCACAGATAATAGTCGCCTCTATATCAACGATTCTGCCCCGCCACTTCATTTTTTCTATGGTTACCGCAATTCCGTGAGGTATTTCTTCTTCCAGACATCTAAGAGCTTTTTCCCGGATTAGTTCAGCCACGATCTGGCGCTGGGGCTGGTCTGTTATAGTATCCTCATCATAAAACGCAGGCCCGTAGGGCAGGTACTGCATAATACACTTAACCAGCTCCTGTGTATTGTCGTTTTTAAGCGCTGACACAGGAACAATCTCTGCAAAATCCATCTCCCTGCGGTAAGCATCAATGAACCGTAAAAGTTCTTCTCTTTTTACCATATCAATTTTATTCATGACCAGTATTACCGGCGTATTTATTTTTCTAAGCTGTTCTATGATATGCTGCTCTCCCGCGCCGATATAATCTGAGGGTTCCACAAGCCACAAAATAACATCCACTTCCTTAAGACTTCTGTTTGCCACATTTACCATATAATCCCCCAAGCGGTTCTTGGCCTTATGAATCCCCGGAGTGTCAACAAACACAATCTGCCCCTCCTTACAGGTAAGCACCGTCTGAATCCGGTTCCTTGTAGTCTGAGGTTTGTTTGATGTAATGGCAATCTTCTGTCCAATCAGACAATTCATTAATGTGGATTTTCCTACGTTTGGCCTGCCGATTAACGCTGCAAAGCCGGATTTATACTGGTCATTCATTTTCTATTTTTCCTTTTTTATTTATTTTCTTCTGTTTCTGCTTTTTGCTTTTCTTCTTTCTTATTTCCTGCTGCTCTTTTCTGCCTTTTCCTTTTTGCATGTTTGATCAGTAGCCGGAGCAGAAGAACAAACACAGCAATGATTACTGCCCAAACCAACAGATAGGGCAGAGATATCACAAATCCAATTCCAAAGTTAACGAATCCATCCCCCACATTGTAAAGGCTGTTTGCAAAGCCAGTAGAAATTTTCTCCCACACGCTTTGTTCCTTCACCGGTGTCAGCTTTGCCACTTCATTAATATACAGATAAACCGTACTATAATTTACCCTGTTATCCATCGTCCGAAGCTGCGCTTCCATACTTTCAATCTGGTAACGAACCTCAGAAAGCCTGCTTTCTAAGCTGATAATATCTTCTATGGTTTCTGCCTTTTCCAAAAGTTCAAGCAGTCTTTCCTGCTCTGTAAGCAGCACCTTTTTATGACTTTCCATATCCACATACTGCAGTGTCACATCCGTTACACTTTCGTTTCTGCTGATCACATTGGAAATCTCCGACACTGCTGATAAAAATGTATCAAGCTTTTCCGCAGGAATACGAATTGTCAAACTGGCATTTCTGGTACCCTTCCCATAATAATTGCTGCCATTATAAGTATAACTTTCTTCTATGTATCCGCCAAGGCTCTGGGTTTTTTCTCCCACAGTGGAAAGCAGCTCCTCAAAGGTTTCTGTTTCCACCTCCAGATTTACGTCCCGTATCAGCTTACGCTGCACATCCTGCACCTGTACTCCCGCCGCACCGGCACCGCCTTCTTCCACATACTCTTCAGCCGCAGCCGCCGCCTCCGGCATAGCTTCCGTACCATAAATATCATCTGAAACATAAGAAGCCGACGTATCATAGGCTTCCTCTGTCATCCCCTGGGCAGCAGAATTTTTAGCCGCTGCCCCACACCCTGCTGTCATCACCCCCAGCAAAGCAGCCAGCACCAACACTAATCCCAGCCTGAAATTAAATTTTCCCTTTTTTACCATTTTTCTATTCTCCATAACAATCCTCCCTGCCGGAGCGGAGCGTTCACCCAAAAAGCTGTAATTAGGGCAAGCCAAATCCCGCTCTTCAAATTTCTGCCCGCTCAACGCATCCATAACATAATCAACAGAAACATAGCGATGGTAAATTCGCAGCCCTTCCTGAATATTCTGGCAATATATTCTGCGAAAAGCCTTATTGCGCCATGAAACCAAGACCAAAGAAATCAGGAGGGGCCATCCCGAGTGATTTCTGCTTTACTGGGCTTGGTGAAATGCCCGGCGCAAAGGATTTGAGCAGAAAATATTGCCAGAATATTCTCAACTCCCTGCAATTTCCCATCCTCTATACTAAAGATACGTTTCAACCACCCAATTTTATGGAAAATTTTATTAACATAAGGATGGCTGGCAAAGGCTGGCATCCGTTGCTTTTTAATGAAACAACTGATCCACATTCATAAAAAGTTCCCTGCTCTCTTTAATCTTTTCCCCGTTTCCTACTACGCACAGGAAATTCTCCTCCATAAACGCCTGCACATATTTATACAAGCTCCGTAACTGTTCCTGTGTGGTTGCCAGCAGTTCATCCCTTTCTTTCTGTACCCGTTCCATAGAAAGCCCTGTCAGGTATCCGCCAAGAGAGTAACTTCCTCTTGTGGCCGGTGTCATAGGCGTATCCAGCTCACTGACGGCACCAATAATAAACTGAGTTACTGTACGCTCATCCAAAGTAACATTTTCAATATAATCGGCTGCCTTTTCATATACGTCAATGGTTTTATCCAGATTAGGATCTCTATAGGATACAAAATAGGCGTCTCCATTTCTATAAAAATTGCACATACATCCATAGGCTCCGCCCTTAACCCTTACATTATTCCAAAGGTAATCATATCCCATCATGATCTTAAGTACTTTAAGGGTGCCTGTATAAGGCAGATTCTTTTTCATAAAATTGCCTGCCCGGCATACATACTGCACCTGCCCGGCAGTCATAAATGCTTCATTCTTTTTTACAGGTTCCATTTTACATTCCGATTCCTCTGTCTGGTCTGTAAAAAGCTGTTTCTTTAATTCACTTATTTCCCCTTCCAGTCCCTTGTATCCTTCCTTGGCAGCAGTATAATCCACCAAAAGATTTTCCGGCCTGAAAATACATTTGATCAGCTTTTTTAAATTGGAAACCAGCTCTTCTTTTCTGTCCTCAAAATTCTTTTCCAGATCTTCAAGCAGTCTGTACTGGGGAATACCGCTGATCTGCTCTGATACTGCGGCTGTAGGAGAAAAATAGGAAAGCGTCCTTAAAAGTGCAAGAGAATGCCCTGCACCAATCATAACTGCCTGCATTCTTGACTTACTTTCTGCAATGATTTCATAAAGTCTTTTCGTATCTTCAAACTGTGAAGTAAGTATGATCTCCTGCATCAGTTCAAGGGCCTTATCCCTCTTTTCATAAAGAGATTTGGCACGTATTTCCAGTGTCAGCTTATATTCCTCCATACGTTCTGCATTGGTATAGGTATTGACTGCCGCCTTGATACCACCGGTATGAATATTGATCTCATTGAATAGTTCTCTGTAACTGTAATGTTCCGTATCTACCATCATAAGAACAGCTTTAAGAATTCCCACATAAGGCAAGAGACCTGCCGGAACCTGCTTTAAGTCAAATATAAGATTTAAATAGCCGATTCCATTGGTAAATAACTCATGAAAAAGAATGGTGGTCCCATCAAGTGTATGCACCTCATTAACATATCCCACAGCTTCTTTTTTCATATCCTGCCTGGTCAGCAGCGGAATTGTTCTAAGCGCTTCCTCACTGCTTGGCTCATCCTGATAAGCACGAAGCGCATTGGTCTGATCTACAATCTTCTGCCGCTCATCAGTAGACAAAGTATTTTTATATTCCTGAAGCCTTGCAAAAAGCTCCTTGTCTTTCTTCGTTGTCAGTCCCTGTACAGGCTCCACCATAAGAATTGTCTTATGGGAATTATCAAGGATATATTTTTTGATCAATCCTTCAAAATATCCATCATCAATAGATCCTTTCAACTTTTCAAAGGTCTGGTTTGCCTCAATATGCACAAATGGCATACTTTCATCATACAGCCAGCTATCAAGTGCCTGCAGCCCCAGCATCAGGCCCCTGGGATAAGAACCAAAATCAGCCTCTCTGTATTTAAACTCAAAATAATTGATTGCTGCTGACAGTGCCTTTTTATCCAGACCATTCTTTACAGCATCTGCAAGTACTTCTTCAATCACAGAAATAAATTCTTCTCTCTGACCGCCTTCTGCATTTTTGGCCACAACAGAAAAGTAAGGCTGGTAAATACCATTTTCAAGAGAACTATAAACGTCCTTTCCTATTCCTTTATCTATTAATGCCTGCTTTACTGGTGCACCAGGTGCAGAACAAAGTACATAATCAAGCACATCCATTGCTGCATAAAGCATTTTATCAAGGCTGGTTCCCATAGAAACATTATAAGTCAGATAAGTGTTTTCCTTCAGTTCTTCGTCTTCCATAATAGAATATTCTTTTGTAAGCATTTTGGGCGCATCAAATGCTTTCTGCATTCCGACAGCAGAGTCCACCTGTATTTTGTCAAAAGCAGAAAGATAATTTTCATCTATAAAGTTCAGATATTCCACAGCATCCAAGTTTCCATATAAATAAATATAGCTGTTGGAAGGATGATAATATTTCTGATGAAATGCAAGAAATTCCTCATAGGTCAATTCGGGAATCACATCCGGATCTCCCCCTGATTCAATTCCATAAGATGTATCTGGATAAAGAGAATTCATGATTTCCCGCTCTACCACATCATCCGGCGAAGAAAAGGCACCCTTCATTTCATTATAAACTACACCATTTATGGAAAGATCATCTTCTATACTTTCCATTTCATAGTGCCAGCCTTCCTGCTTAAATATTTTATCCTCATAATATATGTTAGGGTAAAAAACTGCATCCAGATAAACATGTACCAAATTTTTAAAATCCTTGTCATTACAGCTTGCCACAGGATAAACTGTCTTATCAGGATAGGTCATTGCATTTAAAAAAGTATTAAGGGAACCCTTTGCCAATTCTATAAAAGGATCTTTTACCGGAAAGTTTCTTGATCCGCAAAGCACAGAATGCTCCAAAATATGGGCAACACCAGTACTGTTTTTAGGGGGTGTCCGAAAGCCAATATAAAACACCTTATTCTCATCATCATTTAATAAAAGTGTAACAGCCGCTCCCGTCTTTTTATGCTTCAAAATATACCCTTCTGAGTTCAAATCACTGATCTTTCTTCTTTCAATCACCTGATAGTTTGCTAAATCTTCCACTTGTTTTCCCATAAATCCTATAACCTTCCTTTTCTATTTTCCATTTCTACCATCCAGTATACCCATTATACACTGAAAGTCATCATTCCCAGTTTCGATATTATAATTTCCCGAATCAGCATTCCACAGGCTTTCTTTTTTGCCAGGTTCACTTCCACAAGTTCTTTTAGAGAAAGAACTTCTTCCCGGTATCCGATTTTTCTTTTACCAAATAATGTTTTTGTTTCTACCTGTTTCTGGACTTTTACGCGGATTTTAAGCTGCTTAAATGTTTCATAGAGAAACGTGTCCCCGGAAAGATAATAAAACTGACTTTCCAGCGTTGTGTCAGGCGCTGCTTCCTTTAAAATATAGTGCGTCAAAATCGCCTTCAGCTTAAAAGGCACCATCTCCTGTTCAAGCAGTTCCTCGTAAGAAAAGCAGGCACCCAGATAAATATTTCCAGTGTCCTGAAGCACATATTTAAAGTCTTCATATTGTGTTACATTATCCTTTATTTTCATTCCAAATCCTCAATTGCAAAACCACTTATGCGCATGGCATCCTCTATTGACTTTTGGGACATCCCCGTTTCTTTTGCAAGTTCCTCTATGGTAACCTTTCGGTGAAGCTCCTGTGCCAGTTCTCTTGCTTTTTCCGCCACTTTGTTCACACGTCCTGCAATCCTGCTATCGGTATCTGTCTCCTTAAGCGTCTGCCCGATCAGTTCTTCCATTGCGTCCATGATCATCTTAATCAGCACGCCTTCCGCCTGCATCGCATTTTCCTGGGCGCCTAACATAGTAACTCCTATGGTCAAAGCCACATTTCCTTCTCCGATCAAATCCTCCAAAAAAACGCCTTGACCGGAATAAAGCTTGGAAATCTCCACCACTTGAGGAAGGTAAACATGAATCAGCCTCTCCCTGGCATCCTCTGCTCCGGCCATAGCGGATAAAAATAAAGCTTCTTTTTCTCCTTCGCTGACCGTCTCCAGCATTTCCAGCTCTTTTCTATATGCCGCAAGATAATCCATTTCCTCTTCAGAAAGATATTCATCTAAATCAACCGGCTCCCCAATGCCAATCTTGTGCTTCTTTAAATAATCAAATACCAAAGCAATCTGGTTTTCCTCAAGCGAAAGTTCTTTAAAGGCTTCCTTCACCTGCTCTTTGCTGATGCAGTTTCCCTGTTCCTTTGCCTGCTTCTTAACCGCCTCCAGTGTATGTGCAAATGCAATTTCCTGATTCTCTTTCATAAATTCCCTTTCCTAATATTTCTTTACATGGGTATGGGTAAAAAGATGATCCTGACAATACTCATAATTTCCATCACACTTTGAACAAAATCTAAATTCAAGTTCTGGATTCGTCTCTTCCGTTCTCCCGCAAATAGCACATTTGTGCCTGGTTATTTTCGTAGATTTTTTCACTTCTTTTCTAAATTCCTGCCTGCGCTTTACCTGTCTGGGCGACATGTGTACCCGCCCTCTGCTGGTAAAGAAAAATACTACAAAATTCATCAAAGATGCACCGATTACAAACCGGGTTGCAACACCGCCAATCACAAACTGGTAAATTAAAAGGGCGCCATAAATAATTCCCATAATCTTGATCTTAATTGGAATAAAGAAAAACAACAAGATCTGCATGTTAGGATAAGTAGCAGCAAATGCAAGGAATATGGACATATTTACATAATATGTGCTGAACATGGATGCTAAAGGAGAATACCCTTGATAAGTTCCCCACAGTGCAACGCCTTCTCCACCTAAGAAAACCCAAGTATAGGCAAATAGCAAAAATGCCCCCAAAATGGTAAACAAAATACCCGAAAAAATATACACATTATATCTGTAGGTTCCCCAAGTCCGCTCTAATGTGGTACCCAGCGAATAGTAAAAATACAGCATCAAAAGAGTAAAGAAATCAAAGCTTGAAGGCGGCACAATCAGCCATGTTAAAAGCCGCCATACCTGTCCATGAAAAATAATTTCATAGGGATTTAGGTATAAATAGCTTAACAGATTAGGGTACAGCATTTGAAAAAGATATCCGCATGCATAACATATAATCAGCATCAATGACAAGTTTCGTATTGCGTACTTTCCAAATTTCTTTTCGAATTTACTTGGGGATTTCATCATTCACTTCTCCTTTTAAGGTTGATTCATTACCTTACATGAAACTTCATATATTCTATCATTACCAATATAAATTGTAAATAAAGCCTACTTCTCTTTTTCAATTTAAATAAATATTTTAGAATTTGACAATTTTTTCTTTACAAAATGTTTAGCTGTTCGCGTTGCAATTTAAAAATTGGTGTCGTATAATAATTTAGCATGTCAAAAGACGTCGATGCATTTTAGAAAGGAAAGGTTTAAAATTATGAACAGACAGCAATATACTTTGGGCATTGATATTGGCTCTACCACTGTTAAAATTGCCATTTTGGATGATGCTCATAATATCCTGTTTTCCGATTATAAAAGACATTTTGCAAATATAAGGGAAACCCTGTCAGATCTTTTACAGGAAGCCTATTCCCAGCTTGGAAATATTCTTCTCCACCCTATGATCACCGGCTCCGGTGGTCTTACTTTAGCCAACCACCTGGAAGTTCCATTTGTACAGGAGGTTATTTCAGTAGCCACCGCCTTAAAAGAATTTGCACCAAAAACAGATGTAGCCATTGAGTTAGGCGGCGAAGATGCCAAAATTATTTATTTTGAAGGCGGTAATGTAGAACAACGTATGAACGGTATCTGTGCAGGAGGTACCGGCTCTTTTATTGACCAGATGGCTTCTCTTTTACAAACTGATGCCGCAGGTTTAAATGAATATGCAAAGAACTACCATTCCCTGTATACCATCGCTGCCAGATGCGGTGTTTTTGCCAAATCAGATATTCAGCCCCTGATCAATGACGGTGCCACCAAGGAAGACTTGTCTGCATCCATTTTTCAGGCAGTAGTCAATCAGACCATCAGCGGTCTTGCCTGCGGCAAGCCGATTCGGGGACACGTAGCTTTTTTAGGCGGTCCTCTCCATTTCCTTTCCGAATTAAAAACAGCTTTTATACGTACATTAAAGCTGGATGATGAACATATTATCGAGACAAAGCACTCTCATCTTTTTGCCGCTATAGGCTCCGCTCTGAATGCAAAAGAAGAAGTTTCATTTACTATGGAAGAAATGGTTAAAAAACTCTCTTCCAACATTAAAATGGAATTTGAAGTAGAACGTATGGAGCCTTTGTTTGCTGATCAGTCAGAATACGAAAGCTTCAAAGCCCGTCATGCAAAGCATTGTGTGAGAACCGGTGAACTTTCTTCCTATCGGGGCAACTTATTTTTAGGGATTGACGCAGGCAGTACAACTACAAAAGTTGCACTGGTAGGTGAAGATGGTTCTCTGCTTTATTCTTTTTATAGCAGTAATGATGGCAGCCCTTTAAAAACAGCGATTCGTTCCATCAAGGAAATTTATTCACTGCTTCCTGCGGATGCCCAGATCGTCCGTTCCTGCTCTACTGGATACGGAGAGGCGCTTATGAAGGCCGCTTTCCTTCTGGATGACGGGGAAGTTGAAACTGTCGCCCACTATTATGCAGCCGCTTTCTTTAATCCCAAGGTAGACTGTATTTTGGACATAGGCGGTCAGGATATGAAATGCATCAAAATAAAAGACCAGACCGTTGACAGTGTACAGCTAAACGAAGCCTGCTCCTCCGGCTGCGGCTCTTTTATTGAGACCTTTGCCAAATCTTTAAATTATACTGTTGAGGATTTCGCAAAGGCGGCTTTGTTTGCCGAACATCCTATTGATTTAGGAACCAGATGTACTGTATTTATGAACTCTAAGGTAAAGCAGGCACAAAAGGAAGGCGCATCTGTCTCCGATATCTCCGCCGGTCTTGCCTACTCAGTCATCAAAAATGCCCTGTTTAAAGTAATCAAGGTTTCTGATGCCTCTGCCCTTGGTAAAAATATTGTGGTACAGGGCGGTACTTTTTACAATGATGCTGTACTGAAAAGTTTTGAAAAAATTGCAGGCTGTGAAGCCATCCGCCCTGATATTGCAGGAATTATGGGGGCCTTCGGCGCTGCTTTGATTGCCAGAGAGCGTTTTGTAGAAGGATATGAAACCTCTATGCTCTCTTTTGAAAACATAAACAAGCTCCAATTTGAAACCAGTATGGCAAAGTGTAAAGGATGTACCAATAACTGCCGCCTGACCATCAATAAATTTACCGGCGGCCGGCAATATATTTCCGGCAACCGTTGCGAACGGGGGCTTGGAAAGCAGAAAAATGAAAATAATATTCCAAATCTTTTTGATTATAAATTGAAACGAATCTTCGGTTATGAATCTCTGGCAGTTGATGAAGCACCCCGAGGCAGTGTAGGAATCCCCCGTGTGCTTAACATGTATGAAAATTATCCTTTTTGGTTTACCTTTTTTACAAAACTTGGCTACCGGGTAGTACTATCTCCTCTTTCTAACCGCAAAATCTATGAACTGGGAATTGAATCCATTCCAAGTGAATCGGAATGCTATCCTGCCAAGCTGGCTCATGGGCATGTAAGCTGGCTGATCAATCAAAAAGTGGATTTTATCTTTTATCCAGCTCTCTTTTATGAGAGAAATGAATTTGAAGAGGCAAATAACCACTACAACTGCCCTATTGTCACCTCCTATTCGGAAAATATAAAAAATAACGTGGAAGAAATCGGCAAAGGCGAAGTCCTGCTGCGTAATCCTTTTATGTCCTTCAGGGATTTGAAAACCATTTCCGAAGCCCTTGTCAAAGAATTTAAAGAACTGCCGGTAGAAGAAGTTATGGAAGCGGCACGCTTCGGCTGGGAAGAACTGGATAAAGCAAGATGCGACATGCAGAAAAAAGGAGAAGAGGTTCTCGCCTACTTAGAGGAAACCGGCAGGCGGGGCATCGTACTTGCAGGGCGCCCCTATCATATTGATCCTGAAATTAATCATGGAATTCCAGAACTTATTACCTCTTATGATATTGCAGTACTGACAGAAGACTCTGTTTCCCACTTAGCTGCACCAGAACGCCCGCTTATCGTATCTGACCAGTGGATGTACCATTCCAGGCTTTATGCAGCGGCAAGCTATGTTAAAACTGTAGATAATCTGGAGCTGGTCCAGTTAAATTCCTTTGGATGCGGTTTAGACGCAGTAACCACTGACCAGGTAAATGATATTCTGACTGGTTCAGGCAAGATTTATACCTGTCTTAAGATTGATGAAGTAAATAATCTTGGTGCTGCCAGAATCAGAATTCGTTCCCTTTTATCCGCGATTCGGGTAAAAGAAAAGCAAAAGGAAAAACGCATCCTTTGTTCTTCTGCAATTAACAAGGTTTCATTTACCGAGGAAATGCGTAAGGAATATACTATTTTATGTCCTCAAATGTCTCCCATTCATTTTGATATTTTAGAGGCGGCATTTAATGCCTGCGGCTACCATTTTGAGGTTTTGGAAAATGACAACAGGCGGGCTGTTGATGTTGGGCTGAAATATGTAAACAATGACGCATGCTATCCTTCCCTTATGGTAGTAGGGCAAATCATGGATGCACTGCTTTCCGGCAAATACGATGTAAACAAGGTTGCAGTCATTATGACGCAGACCGGTGGCGGCTGTCGTGCCACCAACTATATTGGTTTTATCCGCAGAGCACTGGAAAAAGCGGGTATTCCCCAGGTTCCCGTCATCTCTTTAAACATGGCTGGAATTGAGTCCAATCCTGGTTTTCATTTGAATCTGGAAATGTTGATGCGGGCTGCTTATGGCGCTGTTTTTGGAGACATATTCATGCGCTGTATTTACCGGATGCGCCCTTATGAAAAAGAGCCTGGCAGCGTTGAGGCTGTTCATCAGAAATGGCTGAAAAAATGCCGCGAATTTGTTTCTGCAAAGCATATGAATTTCTTTACCTTCAAAAAAATGTGCCGGCAGATGATTGAAGATTTTGACCATATTCCGATTACCGAAAAAGCAAAGCCCCGGGTAGGCATCGTAGGAGAAATTCTTGTAAAATATGCTCCTGCCGCCAATAACCATTTGGTAGAATTACTGGAATCTGAAGGTGCTGAAGCTGTTGTACCGGATCTTTTAGACTTTATGCTCTACTGCTTTTACAACCAAATCTATAAAGCAGATGAGCTTGGTACAAGTAAAAAAACAGCATTGATTTCAAGGCTGGGGATTGATGCGCTGGAATTTTTGCGGGGCAGTGCAGTAAAGGCATTTTCCAAGAGCAAGCATTTCACCCCTCCTATCAGCATTTACCAAACCGTAGAATATGCCAAGCCGATCGTTTCCATTGGCAATCAGACCGGTGAAGGCTGGTTCCTTACAGGAGAAATGGTGGAATTAATCCACAGCGGTGTTAACAATATTGTTTGTACGCAGCCCTTTGCCTGCCTTCCTAACCATGTAGTGGGAAAAGGTGTTATTAAAGAACTGCGCAGACAATATCCACTTAGCAATATTGTTGCTATTGACTATGATCCAGGCGCCAGCGAAGTCAATCAGCTCAACCGAATTAAACTGATGCTTTCAACTGCTCAGAAAAATCTGGCAGATCAGACAGAAAATGTACAAGAAACCGCTTAGGAAGGTTAAAACAGGAATTTAATATGATTAAGCAGGAAATTAATGAAATCAAAAGACTATATACCCCCAGCAACTGCTCTATCACACGCATTTGCGGCTGCTATGTAGATGGTGAAAAAAACAAAAAAACTACTTTTAAGGAAGCATTTCTTTCACTTCCAGAGGAAGAAATTTTTAAATATTTTGAACTGCTCAGAAAAACGCTTTCCGGTACTGTAGGAAAAAATCTGTTAAATTTAGAATTTCCCCTTGCAAGTGAGGAAGAAGGCGGCACTCAGGAATTTCTTCTGCGGCTTCGCGACAGCAAATTAAAGGATGATGCCCTTTTAGAAGAATTTTACAATAAAGTCATTGGTTCCTATGAATATGTTGGAAATTATCTGATCCTAATGATTCATGATGCTTATGATGTTCCTGGAAAGACAACTGATGGTCTTACAATGGAGGATGCATCTGACATTGTTTATGAATATATTTTATGCTGTATCTGCCCTGTAAACCTTTCTAAGCCGGGCTTAAGCTATAATGCGGAAACAAACGAATTTCACAACAGAGTCCGCGACTGGATTGTGGAAGTACCTGAAGCTGGTTTTCTCTTTCCGGCCTTTAATGAAAGAAGCGCCGATATTCATAGTACCCTTTATTATTCTAAGAATCCGGAAGAAGCACACCCTGAATTTGTGGATTTTATTTTAGGAGCAGTTCTTCCCCTGTCAGCCGGCAGCCAGAAGGAAACCTTCCACACACTGGTTACAGAAACCTTAGGGGAAGAAGCTGATTATGAAGTGATTAAAAATATACATGAAAACCTTACGGAAATGATTGAAGAACATAAGGAAATACCTGAACCCCTTATGCTTGATAAACAACAAGTCAAAAGTTTGTTTGAAAAAAGCGGTGTACAAGAAGAAAAGTTATCAGATTTTGAAAAGCTTTATGACGCAGCAGCCGGTGAACATACCTCTCTTTTAGTAGATAATGTAGCAAACACACGTACCTTTGAGGTAAAAACTCCTGATGTGGTAGTTAAAGTAAATCCTGAACGGGCGGATTTAGTAAATACTGTTATGATTGAGGGCAGACGTTGCCTGGTAATAGAAATAAATGACCATGTAGAAGTAAACGGAATTCAAATACATGTAAAAGAGCCACAGCAATCTTTATAAGATGCTGTGGCTCTTTTAACGCTTATTCAGAAAACATATCCCTATACCATTGCAGGGATTGAATGTAGGCATCAAAAACCTGATCCATTTCCATATTATTAATAATCATTAGGCGGAATACTTCCTGCCAGTTAGCCCTTTCATATTGTGTGATAAATTCAAGAACTGGTGCCAGCACTCCTTTATGATCAATCAAAGCATCACTTATTTCTTTAGATACTTTAACCATTTTGAGTGCCTCTTCCATTGTCTGGTTTAAAATCAAGTCAAGTACTGAAAACAGCCCCATAAGAAAAAGCTCCGAGGTATTCATAGCCATTTTAAACGCAGGTGCAAGATTTTCTGCAAATTTCGCACGAAGAAGAGAAAGCCTTGTTACCTCATTAGGCTTATCGGCATAAAGCTTATTGGCTACTGCGGTGTTAATCCACTTCTTCAATTCACGCTGCCCCAACATGGCGGCTGCATGTCTGATAGAAGTAATCTCTGAGTTAACAGTCATTCTATTAACCATTTTCAGCAGGGAAATTACAAGCGCCGTATCACGCCCGATAATATCCGCCGCCTTCGTCAAATCAAAGTCAACATCATTCACCATATTTAAAAGTTCTATGTAATTAACCTTTAAAGGAGCTACTTCGCTTACGCCCTGCGTTACAGGTACATGGTAAAAATCACCTTCATAAAGCTTATATCCGCCTTCCTTTTTCAATGTCTCATAAATCTCCTGATTTGAAACATTTCCTGCACAGAGGCTTACATTAGGATAGATATTGCTAAAATAAATCTTTGCTTTAGATATATCTATTTTCTTATAATCCAGCAGCACATAGTCTACCAAGAGAAGAATTTCACGATAAGGTTCAAAATTTTGCACTGTCAGCTTCCGAATCGCAAGCTTAAAGCCCATACTCTTTAACTCACGCAGTCTGTCTACATAAATTTTCTCAGGCAGAACTGTATGATCCATAAGCAGCACAAGACGTTCATGAGGTGTAGGCGCCTGCACCTCAATATCAGTAAATAAAGAAATATTGTTGATTTCCACAAAGATTTCCTTATCGGAGGGAATTGTCTCTATTCCCATACTTTCTAACACTTCGAGCCCCGGAATATCCACTGCTCCATCATGCTGACGCGTTCCCTGAAGGCTGGGATTCAGCAAAGTATTTTTCTTCTGAGTAAATAATGAATACGCCCGCACGCTCATTTCTTCATCAAATAAGGGTATTAATGTAACAAGCATATCTTTCTCCTTTATGTTTAACTAAACTTGATAATATTAGTTTACACCATTTCTTCATGATACACAATATTCTGGTAAAATTTCCGCGGATAATTTTCCGCTTCATTTAACGTAAGAATGTTCCGCGAAGTATGGCATCCTAATGTTTTATGACGAACATTCCTCTTCTGTATGAGCCAAAATATACTCCTGCAGAATATCATAAGCATCCTCTGCATTAAGACCTGATGATGCAAGAAGCTGGTTGATTCCCTCCAAATCCTTATCTCTTTTTTCTTTGTATAATGCATCCAGCTCACTTTGTTCCGATTTTAATTTTGTGCGCAGTGCGAGGATCACTTCTTCCTTTTCCGCAATTTTTTCTTCTACTGTTTTTCTCTGCCCTCTTGCCATAATCTGTATTTACCTCCTAAAAGCTATAGTCACTTTTATTATATGGACAAGATGTCAAAAATATTCTCTTTTGTAGAAAATGGCTCATTTTCTTTCCAGCGCTTCATATACACGCAAAATCTCTCCCACACTCCAGGCTTGGGCAAAGCACCCTCTTGAAAAAGATGGATTTGCTCCATCATAAATTTCAGGAAGCTGCCCAATGCAGCCTTCCCTCATAGCGCTTGTCAAAACCTCTATCTGCTCTTCCACTTTTTCTTTGGCTTCCTTAGAATAATTTCTGGTTTTCAGGTATGCCAGATAATATGCTCCCATAGGAAATACCCACACTGTTCCCTGATGATAAGCCAAATCCCGTGCAAGCATTTCTCCTCCATAAACACCATGAAACTCTTTGTCCTCTTTTGCAAGCGTCCGCAGCCCATAAGGTGTATACAACTTTTCAAAAACAGTATCCACCACAAGCCTTTCCTTATCCTTGCTGAGCATTGTAAAAGGCATGGAAACAGCCCAAATCTGGTTACACCGTATCTGTGTATCTGCATTTGTGCCTGAAAGTACATCCTTAAGACAGCCTGCCTCTTCATTCCAAAATTTTTCCTGAAAGCTTATCCTTACTTTCTCAGCCAAGCTTCCATAATCTCCTCTGTCTTTTAATACCTCTCCAAATTCTTCCATCACGCAAAGGGCATTATACCAATAAGCATTGATTTCCACCGGTTTGCCATGCCTTGGTGTGGGAAGGATATCTCCGATCCTTACGTCCATCCATGTTACCTGGTCAAATCCTTTTCCTGCATAAATAAGTCCATCCTCATCCATACCGATTCCATGCAGGGTTCCTTTCCGGTAACATGCTATAATTTCTTTCATAACCGGCCACATTTCTGCTATAAATGGAATATCCTGTGTTTTTTGATAATACAGATACACTGCCTGAATAAATAAAAGTGCCGCGTCTGCCGTATTATATCTTGGTTCACTTTTCCCTTCTGGAAAAAGATTAGGCATTAATCCATCTTTACAATATACCGCAAAGGTACGCAGAATGCTTTTTACATTTTCAAGTTGTCCGGTGGAAATACAGCAGCCTGCAAGAGCGATCATTGTGTCACGTCCCCAGTCCTCAAAAAAAGGAAAACCTGCCAATATGGTTTTACCGCCTGTAGACTTTCTTTCCGCCACAAACTGATCTGCACTTTTTGCCAGCATCTTTGCAGCTTCATGCTTCAGCTTTGAGGTTTCAACAAGCTTTTTCCGATATTCTACTGCTTCCTGTATCACCTGATCCGCACAATCCAGCGTCTTTTTCATACTGTAAACAATTTCCAGACCTGTGCAGGTTTGCGGCATCACCTGCTTCTCAATAAAATGATTCACAAAAGTATTTCCCTTTTCTTTCCTTCCATCACAGGCATCATAAGCATAATATAAATTTTTAACTAATCTGTCCGGGATTCTTTTTACCATCCCGTCTGTACGAAAATAAAGGGTATGCCCTTGTGAAGAAATGCAGCTTTCTTCCAGCACAAATTCTTGTTTGTTTTCAGGCTGTTCTCCTTTCGGCGTAAACTGTAGATGCGGTGTCACACGAAATATAACAGGTTCTCTTCTCCTGTTATCTATTTCATATTTGACAGCAATCAGATTTTCCCCCTGTTTCATAGCAATTTTTTTTACAATTTCCGCCCCTTCTACCTGATAAATCCACTTAGGATAATCTTCAAAAGAAAAAGCAGAAAGATACCGGTACCCTTCCTCATTCAATCCTGCATCCACATATTCCTGGCTTGACAGATGAAAACAGTTTTTCCCTAAACAAATCTCTTCTTCCAATCGGTGAATCATGTTATAGCGATGGTTTGGCGGTTCCACACAAGCCATAATAAATGCATGATCATTTCTGGTATTGGAACCGATCATGCTGCCCGAAGAAAATCCTCCTAAGCCATTTGTTAAAAGATAGCAGTTTTTCTGCCCCCGTTCTCTGGTTACCCAATCCTGCTTTCCATAAACAAATTTCATATTCTTCTTAACCCCTTCAAGATAATTTTGATGTCGCTTTTCAAATTTCCGTAAAGCAAAACATGAAGAAGCAAAATTATCTATCCTGCTTCCTCATGCATCTATGATACTTTTCTATTTCAAATTTTAATAATATATGTACTGCCTGTTTTCACTGGCAAATCAGTCAAAATATTGGAACTTTCCAAGCAGATCCTTGAGCATATCTGCCTGACTTGATAATTCCTCAGAAGCCGCTGCACTCTCTTCGGATGTTGCAGAATTAGATTCAACAACACCTGCAATCTGGCTGATGCCTTCCGTAATCTGCGCTGCTGCCTCTGCCTGATTATCAGATGCCTCTGCAATATCTGCAATAGATTCTGTTACAATCTTTGCATTTTCTACTACTACAACTAATGATTCTGCTGTAGCTTTTGCATATCTGGTTCCTTCATCCACAGCAGCAATTGCATTCTGAATCAAATTCTTTGTGTTTCTTGCCGCCTCGGAGCTTTGATCTGCCAGAATTCCAACCTGTGTTGCAACAACTGCAAATCCCTTTCCTGCCTCACCGGCTCTTGCTGCTTCAATGGATGCATTCAAAGCAAGCAAGTTTGTCTGATCAGCAATTTCTTCAATGCTGCTGATAATTTCAGCAATTTTATTAGAAGCATCACCAATCTTCAGCATTGCTTCTGTATTGGATTTCATCTGTTCATTGCTTGCAATTACCTGTGTGTTCATGCTTTCCACAATTAATTTTGCTTTTTCAGCATTCTCGGCATTTGTATGTATTTTCTCTGAAATATCCGTCATCATTGCGGTCAATTCTTCAATTGCACTGGCCTGATCGGTAGCACCTTCTGCCAATACCTGCGCTGCCCCGGCAAGATCACCTGCACCATGCTGGACGCTCTTTGCATTGCTGTCAACATTTCTCAAAGCTTCATTTAATGCTGTTATAATATCTCTGAAGGATTCACTGATTTTTGCAAAATCTCCGTCATAGGTCGTGTCAACAGACATTTTAAAATTCCCCTCAGACATTTCAGCTAAGTAATTACTGATTTCAGAAATAATAACATTTAATTTTGACACTGTTTCTGCAAGAGACATCATCAATATAGAAGTTTCATCATTGGTTGCAGGTATCATTGTATCGGAATGCAGATCCCCCTGTGATAAAAGTTTAAGACGGTCAACTGCAACCTCAAGCGGCCCTGAAACTGTTTTGCCTAATTGAATTCCGTTCTTTATTCCTATTACAGTAAATAGAACCACCATAACAACTGTAAAGATGATAGACAGCCAAAGTTTTCCTAAAAACTCATTTCGTACTGCTGCAACACCAATGCTCCAGCCTTCCGTACCGGCAACGGGAGAATACGCAACCACCTTGGTAATTCCTCCGTAGCTGTAGGTTCCTACGCCTCTTTCTCCTGCAGCCATCTTTTTGCAAATATTGCTAAAATCCTTTAGTCCCGAATCTAATTCTCCTGCTTTAATACAGTCTTCCACACCTACGTTTTCTGAATTAATATCTGCAATGGTAATCCCGTTAGCGTCAATCATAAATGCTGTGCCGCCATCTCCTACCTTTATGGATCTCATAATGTCATTCAGATCCTCTCCATTTGGCACATAAACAACAGCACCTACCGGCGTAGTATGAGGAATACCGCCGTCCCACAAAGGAGCCGCTACAGCAAAGGAAACCGCATTAGTAACATTACTATATACCGGTGTGGAAACGTAAGTATTTCCCTTCATGGCCTCTTTAAAGAAATCTCTGTTGGAAAAATCTGTTCCGGTAAACACATCAACTCCGTTACTGTCTAACAGATAACCGCTAACAAAATCGTGGTCATCTATTCTCTGCTGCAAAATAGCCTGTTTATCTTCTACTGCCCTTTCAGGATCCGCCAGTCTGGCAATGCTTCCTGTCTCATAAGCAATTGCAGTATACACTTCAAGCGCCGCAGAAACATAATTAGCTGCCACATCAGAGGTATCATCAATCGTCTCTGAAACCGCACTGATAGAAGAAATATAACTTAAAACAGATGAAATCACCCCCAAAATAACACAACAGAGAATAATTACTTGTCCAAAACGTGTGGCAATCTTTTTCCCAATACTTACAAACTGCCCCTGTTTATTGCTGTTTAAATCCTTACGCTTGTTCACACTTTTTCCCATGCTCTCATCCCTCATTTCTTTATGCAATTCTATCCATCCTCTGAGCATCTGATAGAATAGCCTGTTTTAATATAAATGCAACTTTCATTCTATTGTATCATTTTCCTGTGAACTAATCCACATTTTTCACAAAAAAATTTTATTTTTTCTTTCTTTTTCGTTCAATCTGCTATGAGGAGATAAAATCAGCCAAATTTTAACGACTTTTACAACTCATACGGAGTTACCTGGTATACGTAATAATTCAGCCAGTTGGAATAAAGGTTATTGCTATGGGAACGCCATTGTAAATCTGGTTTTTTTGTGTCATCATCATTTGGATAATAATTTTTAGGAATTTTCATCGGCAGTCCTTTACTTTTATCGCGTACATATTCATTGTGCAGGGTATACCTGTCATATTCAGGATGCCCCATCACAAAAATCTGTTTTCCCCCTTTTGTCATACAAAGAAGCACGCCAGCTTCCTCCGACTCTGCTAAAACAATCAGTTCTTTACAATTATGTATATCCTCTGCCCGCACTGAAGTATGCCTGCTGTGAGGTATCAAAAAATAATCATCAAATCCTCTTACCAGTGGTATTTTTCGATTCATGACTCTATGCTCATAAACACCAAACATTTTCTGGGACAGCAAGATCTTTTCCAATCCAAAATGATAATAGAGCCCTGCCTGTGCTCCCCAGCAGATATGCAGTGTGGAAGTCACATGCTTGATGCTCCACTCCATAATTTCGCAAAGCTCCGTCCAGTAATCTACTTCTTCAAAAGATATCTGCTCCACCGGCGCTCCTGTAATAATCAGGCCGTCAAATTTCTTTTCCTTCAGTTCGTCAAAAGTATTGTAAAATCTATTTAAATGCTGGATCGGCGTATTTAATGATACATGGCTGTTCATTTTCATAAAAGAAACATCTATCTGCAGCGGCGTATTGGAAAGCGCACGCAAAAGCTGCAGCTCTGTATCCTGCTTTACAGGCATCAAATTCAAAATACATATCTGCAATGCTCTTATGTTCTGGTGTACTGCCCGATATTCATCCATAACAAATATGTTTTCATTTTCCAATATTTCCTTTGCCGGTAAATCACTTTGAACTTTAATTGGCATTTTCGTTTTAACTCCTTTATTTTCCGAATCGCTCTACAAACTCATCTTCCGAAATAATTGGAATATGAAGTTCCTTTGCTTTCCGGTTTTTTGATGAATTAGAGGATACATCATTATTTACAAGATAACTGGTCTTTGAAGTAACACTGCCCGTTACCTTTCCGCCAGAAGCTTCCACATAAGCTTTAAATTCATCCCTATTCTTGTAATAATGAACCTCTCCTGTGATCACGAAGGTGAGTCCCCCGCACTTTCCTGCCTTATCAGAACTCAAATCCACTTTTTCTATTGTAACTTCTTTCAGCAGTGCATTCAAGGAAGATTTGTTTTTATCATCTTCATACCACTCTAAGACAGAGCGGGATTTTTCCGGCCCCAGACCGTCAATATCTTCAAAACCTTTTTCTTGCTGTAACCTGTCAATAAATCCTTCAAAACCGCCATCTGCAATAATTTTTTTGCCTGCATCTATTCCAATCAAGGGAATACATAATGCATAAATAAAATTTACCGGATGAACCTTCCTGCTTTTTTCTATTGCTTTCATCATATTCTCGCAGGATTTATCCCCAAACCCTTCCATCTGCCTGATTACCTGCGCATGCTCTGCAAGATGATAAATATCAGCAAACCTTGACAAAAAGCCCTCATTCATAAAGCGTAGCATTGTTTGGATGGAAAGCCCGTCAATATCCATACCTGATTTGCTGACAAAACGTGTGAATTTTTTTACATGTTTTGCCGTGCAGTCAGGATTGGTACAGTGAAGCGTCTTCGTCTGGCTCTTTGGACTGATCCTTATTTCTGTTTCTGCGCCGCATACAGGGCACTGCTTTGGAATTTCACAGCTTCCAACGGCATCTGACACAGAAATACATTTTGGAATGATCTTATTTGCCTTAATTACTTCCAGAGTGCATTCTTTCCCAATGCCAAGGCGTTCCATTTCACTAATATTACACAGAGAAGCTCGTGAAACAGTAGTTCCCTCAAGCAATACAGGCTGAAAAACCGCCACAGGTGAGATGGTGGATGCAGCGCAGGACCATTCTATATATAAAAGACGTGATTTAGCCGATACATCCTGCCACTTAAATGCATAGCCTGCTCTGGCAGCATGATGTCCCGTAACATTACCGGAGGCAGCATATTCTGTATCATCATAGCAGATCACAAGACCATCTACCGGAATATCCATCTGGCCGCTTTCTACTTTATTCGTCCACTTTTCCACTGCTTCCGGCAGCGTAGCTGCATTTACTTTCTCCCGCTCTACCACTGTAAAGCCTTCCCTTTCAAGAAACGCCATCCGCTCTCCCCAGGACCTTATTGTATCCTCCAGATAAACCAGTGTAAATGCATAAAAGCACACATGTCTTTCTTTCACTTTATCAGGATCATCCAAACTCAATGTACCGGACGCCAGGTTACGGGGATTTGCATATTTTTCATCATCATCTTCAATCATATCATTGATCATTGCAAAATCCGTATAGGAAATCGCAGCTTCACCGCGCACTACCAAATGTCCCTGGTATTTTATTTTTACAGGAAATCCTTTTATGGAATTTTTCAAGTAAGTAATATTTGTTCCCACTACGCCATTTCCTCTGGTAAGAATTTTAACAAGTCTTCCATGATCATAAGTAAGAACCAGCGTCAATCCATCCAACTTCCATGACAGCCACACAGGCCTATCCTCCGCCCATTTTAGCAGTTCGGAAACCTGTTTTGTCTTAGCCAGTGACAATGCTGGAAATTCATGTGCTTCCCTTTCCCCATTATTTTCTTCATAACCAGTATTTTGTGTAGGACTATCAGGAAGAATATATCCTGTTCTGGCCTCTAATTCTGCTAATTCATCAAACATGGCATCCCACTCATAATTGGACATCAGTTCTTCCCTGCCATTATAATAAGCTTCTGATGCTTCGTTTAGTCGTTTTACTAATTCTTCACATCTTTTTTGATCATTTTCCACTTTTACAGCCTCCATTGTGCAAGTTTTCCTTCAGATTTTATATTCTTACCGTCATTACTCTTTTAAATAAAACCTGTTTTTTAATGTTTATTGATTAAATTATACCATCATATAGATTTTTCATTTTGATTTCATCCACCTTTTCTTTCTGACTGGGCAGGCAAAAATTATATAACGTCTGTAATTCCAAGCCGCTGATTTGTCTGTATTGCCCAGGTTTTAAATCTGCAAGAAGAATGTTTACCACCCTTATTCTCTTAATTGCATTTACGTGATAGCCAAGCTCCTTTGTCATTCTCCGGATCTGTCTGTTTACTCCCTGAGTCAAGATAATTTTAAATGTAAATTTACCTGTTTTTTCAATTTTGCAGGGTTTTGTTGTAACATTTAGTTCCGGTAGAAAAACGCCTTTTCCCATTTTTATCAAAAATGCTTCCGTAATTTCTTTGTTAACTTTCACAATATATTCCTTTTCATGCCCTTTACTGCCCCTCATCATGGCTTCAATCAGCGCCCCGTCATTTGTAAGAAGCATTAATCCTTCCGAATCCTTGTCCAGACGCCCTGCATATGTAACCCGCACCGGAAATTTAACTAAATCCGTAATCTTCTTATCTGCAAATCTATCCTTCTCTGTGCAGATTACTCCCACCGGCTTATAAAATGCTAAAACTACCTTTTCATTTTTTCCCTGAACAGGCTTTTCATTCACAAAAATCTTATCCTCTTCGTCCACCAGCATCCCTGTCTCGGCCTTTTTACCATTTACCGTAACCCACCCTTCCAAAATCAACCGGTCTGCTTCTCTTCTGGAGCAGATGCCGCAGGAAGCCAAATATTTATTCAGCCTTTCTTTTTCCATAAAATAAATTCCTTTCAATTTTACTTATGCCAAATATTCCGCATACTTTTCCACATCCGCCCGGTGGCATTTCGTCGTAATGCAGGTACCTTTTTCCTTGTATTCCTTACTGATAATATGTGTATTTTCCATAAAATAAGACACTACACCGCCTTGGCTGTAAGGAATAAGAAATTTTTCAGTACAATACTCTGCATAAACCTTATCCAAAATCAAATCCGTCAACATACAAATAGATGTTTCTTCTCTTGCTGATAAATAAATTCTGTCTTCCCCTGAAGTTCTGGGAAAGACATCTGCATGTTCACACTTATCCGCTTTGTTAAACACTGTTATGATGGGAATCTCACCCGCATGCAGTTCCGCAAGTGTCTGCCTTGTAATCTGCATCTGTTCCCGATAATAGGGATCGGAATAATCCACAACATGAACAAGCAGATCTGCACTTTCGATTTCTTCCAACGTAGAATGAAATGCCTCCACAAGATCATGAGGCAGTTTATGAATAAATCCAACCGTATCTGAAAGGAGAAAATCCCTGTTATTTCCTGCACAAATCCGCCTGACTGTAGTGTCCAGGGTTGCAAAGAGCATATCTTCCTCCAGGATCTTTTTTTCTTCCTTCTTTTTATACATGTCTATCATAGCATTCATGATTGTAGATTTACCAGCATTTGTATAGCCCACAAGGGCAACAAGGGGAATTCTGGATTCATGCCTTTTTTTCCTCTGGATTTGCCTTTCTTTAGAAATCTCCTTCAGTTCTTTAGAAAGTTCTGATATCCTATGCTCTATCCTTCGTCTGTCAAGTTCCAATTTCTTCTCACCGGCTCCCCGGCTGCTCATGCTTCCACTGGTTCCTCCCTGCCTGGTCAGCGCTTCATGCATGCCTACTAATCTGGGAAGAAGATATTTCAGCCTGGCAGACTCCACTTGAAGCTTCGCTTCCCTTGTTCTGGCACGTGTTTCAAAAATATCTAAGATCAATGTTGTTCTGTCCAAAATGGGTTTCCCAATCTCCTTTTGAAGATTGCGGATCTGTGAAGGTGTGAGCGCATCATCAAATATGATTACATTCACAGCAAGCAGCTCTGCCATCTCTTTCACTTCCTGCACCTTTCCGGCTCCAATATACAACCCTTTATTTATGCTTTCCAGTCTTTGGGTAATCATACCGGCCGGCTCCATAAAACATGCTTTTGCCAAATCTGCCAGCTCCTCCATAGACCGATCAAAATCCTTTTCAGATCCATCATCAGCCCCTACCAGCAAAACTTTCTCTTTTTCCTGTATTTCATTTTTGTTCTTGTCCTGTTTTTCCATCTTCTCTTTCTTTACTCTCATCTACAAATGCATCCTCTGCCCTCAGCAGCAGGCAGTAATATGATTTCTATATAAGTTTTCAATTAATTCAAAATAATTTTCAAAGGTTTTTCTACAGCATTTTGGATTCTTAATCTTGATTTTTCCTGTCTTTAACCCAATCAATGTAAATGCCATTGCCATACGGTGATCTTCATAAGTTTCCACTTCAGAGTCTTTAATATCTCCCGGATAAATTCGTATCCCATCAGCTTCCGGCACTTCCTCACACTTGATTCCCATCCGATCCAGCTCTGTTAAAATTGCTTTTATCCTGTCAGATTCCTGAAAACGGATATGCCCAATATTTTGAATCAAAGTCTCACTTTGAGCAAAGGGTGCAAGTGCTGCCAGTGTCATGGTTTGATCAGAAAAATCTTTCATGGAAATGTCAAGTCCTGGGTAACCTGCCAGCTCTTTTCCTGATATTTTTACCCCTTTTTCTTCATCTGAAAGCAAACATCCCATCCGCTTCAATGCTTCCAAAAACTTGATGTCTCCCTGCATGGAATCCATATGCACATTTTCTACAATAACATCTGTTTTTAATAAAGGAGCCATTGCATAAAAATAGCAGGCTCCTGAAACGTCTGGTTCTATCTGGTATTCCTTTCGTCCAAAGGTGTCTGCATAAGGCACATGATAACTATTTCCATCTTTTACCACATCAATTCCAAATTGTCTCATCATCCTGAGCGTCATTTTAATATAAGAACCTTCTGTCCTGTCACCACAAATCAATATATTTAATCCTGTTTTAATAATAACACTAGACATTAAAAGGGCGCTGGCGAACTGACTGCTGATGCTTGTATCAACCGTCACCTCATTTAAGCAAACTGAATCCGATTTCATTTTAAATGGGAAATGACCTTCCTCCCCCTGAAACTCAAATTCCACACCGGCTTTGGAAAGTATTTTTAGCAAAGGCTGCATGGGGCGCTTGCACATTTGGGAAGACGCATTTAATTCATATTCTCCTCCTGCAAGGGCAAGCATAACCGTTAAAAATCTTGCTGCTGTTCCAGCACTCCCTACATGAATGGATGCATGGGGATCAGGAATCTTTCCTCCCGTCCCCTGGATACGCACTTTCTTATTATCCTCATCCACTTCCACTTCAAATCCCAATTTTAAAAGGCAATCTAAAAAAGCTCTGGAATCATCGCTGAATAAAACCCCGTTTAGTGTACACTGGCAAGTAGATAACGCTGCAAGTAATAGCGCCCTGTTTGTGATACTCTTTGAGCCTGGAACCTGCACGCAGATATCTTCTATATGCTCAATTTTTTTTACTTGATAAATTTCTCCCATAATCAAATCCTCATTTAATATTTATGTAATTTCTATATTATTATCAATGACATTTAAATTTTTGTAACTTCACTATTAATTACTATATCAACTTTTTCCTCTCCTGCCAACGATAATTTTATTGCATCTTAACTATTTTATTATTACCACTCTTTCTTTCTGACCAGTCTCACTGATATAAAATATGAAGTAACAAGTGATATAATACAAATACCGGCAAACACCCCGACAAAAAGTGTATCTAGAACCAATTCAAGAGCATCCAAAGATATTTCAAATTGCTGACAGAGCTTCACAGCGGCATACACAACTCCTCCCATCCCAAGGATTGCTGCCATATAAACATACCTTCCCTTTTCTGCCCCTTTTAACCATATAACCGGAAAAGCAATAGAAGTTGCCACTATAAATAAAGTTACCGAAGGCATTATTTCATGCCAGCCAAACTCCTGATTCATTTCAATAGGCAGAAAAGATACTATGCCGCTTATAAGCAAGGCAGTAACTGCTCCTACACTGACTGTAAGAATAAACAATAAATATTTGGATCTAACCAGTGTTCTTTCACATACAGGCATAGTAAGGGCAAAACGGTTAAAGGAAACCGAATCATCAATGGTCATTACACTTAAGATAATCATAGCGCCCATCAAAATAGCATAAATACACAAAAAAGTCGTTGCTTTAATAGCGATAGCCCATATTGCCATAAATATTAAGACAAATGTATACTGCCTTCCAAAACCCTTTATCAAATATAAATCTTTTAAAATAAGTCCTCTCATTCTATTTCCTCTCCTTTGTTTTAACAATATATAAAAGAATATCTTCAAGCCCTGCCTTGTCAATTACTGGTTTATTCGAACCTGCTGCAGCCGCTTTCTCCATATATCCGCTGTTCATCAGCTTTCCTTTATCCCATACAAGCGCACTGCACCCAAAATCCCCTTCTTCTTTTCCTGCTATCAAGTCCTTGGGGATCATATTGATCTGCTCTTTTGATCCTCTTACAATTCCATAGCGGTAAAGCATCTCATCCTTATTTTCCTGGAATAACAGTTCTCCCTTATGAATCATCATGACATAATCTGCTGCTTTTTCAATGTCCGAAATAATATGGGAAGAAAGAAATACTGTATGATTCTCATCCTCAATAAACTCTCTGAAAATATCAAGTATCTCATCTCTGATTACCGGATCAAGACCACTGGTGGCCTCATCCAATATTAAAAGCTGACTGTCATGTGACAACGCCACTGCAATAGACAGCTTCATTTTCATTCCCTTAGACAGCTCCTTGATCTTTTTTTCTTCTGGAAGCTGAAACTTTTTTATTAGTTCACAAAATCTGTCATCTTTCCATGTAACATATACATTCCGCATCACTTTATGAATATATTTCACACGTAAGTCCCCCGGAAAAATACTCTCGTCAAAGACTACCCCTATGTGCTCTTTAAAAGAAGTTTCTCTATCTCCCTTTATTATTTTGTGCCCTAATAACTCAATTTCTCCTGATTCCACAGGCAGCAAACCCAAAATAGCTTTAATCGTAGTACTTTTACCTGCTCCGTTCTCCCCTACAAATCCTACAATAGATCCTTTGGGTATTTCAAAACTTATGTTATTTAATTGAAACCCTTCATATTTCTTAGTTAAGTTTTTTACTGTAATTGCATTTTTCATTTTAACTTTCTATTCCTTCCTGATATAGGATATCCAAAATTTCCTCTATTTCTCCGCGTCCAATTCCACTTTGTCCAGCAAGGGAAACTGCTTTAAAGAGTAAATCCTCAATCTGTTTTAATTTTTCTTCTCTCACCAAAGTAAGGTCGGCAGCTCTTACAAAGCTTCCCTTTCCCACCACTGTAGTGATAAATCCTTCTCTCTCAAGATCTTCATAAGCCCGTTTCGTTGTAATCACACTAATGCGCAATTTCTTTGCAAGGGTGCGCATGGAAGGCAGCGGATCTCCTTCCTTTAAACGACCTGCCATGATCATTGATTTGATCTGGGATGTGATCTGCTCATAAATTGGGCGGTCACTAGAATTGCTGATAATAATATCCATTCTTCCCCACGCCTTTCCCGTATAACCATATTTAATGCACCAGTTTATATACGATCTTTTATGTTTAACGTTTATATATTGTATATATCATATATATACAATATTGTCAATATATATTTTAAACAAAAAAACGGAAGCGAAATTGCTCCGTTTTTTATCTAAAATATAAGAATGAAATAATATCCTCCGGCTTTTCAACAAATAAATCTGCTCCGGCTACCTTCTGCTCTTTTTTAGTACGAAACCCCCATGTGACAGTAATACATTGCATTCCGGCATTGGCTGCTGTCGCAATATCAACTTCAGAGTCCCCCACATAAACTGCTTGCTCTTTGGGGATATCAAGGATGCGCAATGCCTCAAATACCGTATCTGGCGCTGGTTTTTTACAAATTCCGCATCTGGCGCCAATGGCCACCGACAAATATTCTTTAAAATATCTGTCATACAGTGCATCCACTCCTGCCTGCAGCTTATTTGATACAATTGCCATTTGAAATCCCTGCTCCTTTAAGCAGGAAAGGAGACTGGAAATTCCCGGATAAAGCCCTGTTTTATCATTACAATGTATGGCGTAATGCTCTTTAAAAGAAGCAAGAACATCTCTTCTTACCGAATCTTCTGCATTTTCCACCACAGCACGCTCTATCAGCTTTTCTATTCCATTTCCCACAAAACACCGGATTTCTTCCAGACTGCGTTCCGGCATATTATAGCGCTTCAATGCATAATTCACACTTGCCTGTAAATCCTCCAGCGTATTTAAAAGCGTTCCATCCAAATCAAATATTACTGCCTTATATCTTTTTTTCAGCATTTTTTACCAACCGTCCTCTCACAATAAAAAAACAAATTGCATGTACTCCCGCTGTAAGCGCCCATGAAATAGGATAGGAGATATATAATGTGTGCAGACTTCGGTTCCACTGAAATACCGTATAAATCCATATAACCCGAAATGCACAAGCCCCCATCAGTGAAACAATCATCGGCATAACCGCGTACCCCAGCCCCCGGATACTGCCAACCAAAACATCCATAATACCGCAAATACAATAAAAAGTGCAAATAACTGTCATCCTTTGTAAACCATAGGATATTACCTGTGGATCTGATGAATAAAACCCAAGAATTTGATTTCCAAAAAATACTGCACCATTTCCCATAATAAGTCCGATTGCAGTTACAAATAAAAGACATTCAATCAATATCTTGTTAATTCTGTCATATTTTCTTCCTCCCAGATTCTGTCCCGTAAAGCTTACCGCAGTCTGATGCACTGAATTCATAGAAGTATAAACAAATCCTTCTACATTACTTCCGGCAGTATTCCCAGCCATAGCCACAGAGCCAAAAGAATTAACCGAAGACTGAATCAGCACATTGGAAATAGAAAACAAAGAGCCTTGTATTCCTGCCGGCAGGCCAATTGCCGCAATCTTTCCAAACTTATCCCAGTCAATGCGCAGCTTATTTATGCATAACTTAAAGCAGCCTTCACTTCTCATTAAGCACCTGATAATTAACGTAGTAGACACACATTGGGAAATCACTGTTGCAAGAGCTACCCCAGCCACGCCCATATGCAGTTGAATCACAAAAAAAAGATTTAACACAACATTAATAACACCTGCTATCGATAGATAGAAAAGAGGCCTTCTCGTGTCCCCAATTGCCCTTAAAATTGCACTTCCAAAATTAAACATCAGCATGACCGGCATACCAATAAAATAAATCCTCATGTATAGGACAGAATGATCAATTACATTTTCCGGCGTATCCATAAGCAGCAAAAGTGATCTTGCTGCTGCAATTCCAATAACCGCCAATAAAACCCCGCCTGCCATACTTACCAAAACAGAGGTATGAACTGTCTGGCTCACCTCCTTCTCCTGTTTTCCACCATAATACCTTGCCACCAGAACGTTAGCTCCTACCGACAAACCTATAAACAAGTTCACCAATAAATTAGTAAGAGAACCTGTAGAACCTACGGCAGCAAGAGCCTCATTGCCTGCAAATCTGCCTACCACTACTACGTCTGCCGCATTGAACAAAAGCTGTAAAATGCCGGAAAGCATTAATGGCAGTGTAAACAACAGGATTTTTCCAAATAAAGGGCCGTTACACATATCAATTTCATAAGACTTACGCAATTTTCTTTCCATGAAAATTTTCCTTTCATCAGGAACTGATTTTTTTACTTTCCATACTATAATAAAAGAACACTTTAACTAAGAGGTTACTATGGCAACAGTTATTTTAGATGCCGGGCATGGTGGTTCTGACTTTGGCGCAACCTATCAAGGACGTATGGAAAAGGATGATACTTTAAGGCTCACACTGGCCATCGGTGAAATCCTGCAAAATGCAGGTGTGAACGTACTATACACACGTACCGAAGATATTTATGAAACTCCTGCTCAAAAAGCTGCTGAAGGAAATGCCTCCGGTGCCGATTATTTTGTATCCATTCATCGTAATTCCAGTCCCCGCAACAATCAGTATACCGGTATCGAATCTTTGGTTTATAATCGTTATAGTGCTGCTGGACGTATGGCCGAAAATATAAACACCCAGTTGGAGCGTGTAGGCTTTGTCAATCACGGAGTAAATGAACGTACCAATCTGGCTGTACTGCGGCGCACCAATATGCCTGCTGTCCTCGTGGAGGTGGGTTTCATCAACACCGATCAGGATAATACCCGGTTTGACAGCAGATTCCAAGAAATTGCCCAGGCAATTGCTGATGGCATATTAATGTCCTTATAGTAATACCTTAAAAGCCATAACCGCCTGAATCATTTCTCAAGGAAAACCTGTTGCATATCTGCTTCTTTCAGCATCATATACAACAGGTTTTACCAAAATATAAAATCCTCAAAATTTCTATACATACTTTTTCTATAGCTTCTCTTCCAAATCATCTAATGACGCATACCCGTATAAAAACGCCGTATTAGCCATGATCATTTTTGCCAGATTCTTATTTTCCCTGCAAAGCTGTGCAACAAATCTTCCATAAAGATCCAGCGTTTCATCTGAATAGGTGGATAGTTCACCTCTTAAATACGTTTCATAGGAAGTATTAAAAGGATTATCCTCTGATGTATGGATACTTCTTGCGTTTCCTGCGGCTTTAGGATATTCCATCGCAAACTCCTCCATCCATCCCACTTGAATCTTTACAATTTCTTCAATGATCGCCTTTTTCATTTCCGGCAATTCTGGAAATGAACTTTTGATCTGTGCAAATTTGAGAGGCGCAGTGCTTTCCATCATTCTTCCATACTTTTCTGTGATCAAATTCCATCCCCTGTCATTTGCCCGGTGAAAATCTGCAATATAGCTTTTCAACATCTCTTCTGTCCACGTATAATACTGACTCTTTCTCATAATGGAAAAAGTATTAAAGTCGTCCTGACAATCAGCTCTTCCTCCTTCATTTTCCACCTGGTCAAAAGCTTCCCACTCTAAAGAAACCAGTTCGTTTACAAGCGCTGACTTAAAAGAATCGTCCTTCTTTTCTTTTTCCGGAATGCTTTTTAATATATTGTCTGTATGGTGATCCAGATAGTTATCCTCACCACTGGTAAGTCCCTGCTTTTTCATTTCTTTAATAATAAGCGCAACAATAACTTCTATCATCTGAGGTATCCGCTCATCCCCCGTTTTAAGCTCTGCCAGCGCACTTAAAATATCTCTGATTTCCGGTAAAACAGGCAATCCTTCCATTCCCTTATGCATCCATTTGTAAAAGGGCGCATACCTGCGGTTTAAAAGATATACCATCGCCATAGTATGCTTCATAAACTCAGAAAGAGCAATGGCCGCCGTAACTCTCTCTCCTCGTCCGTACATTCTTAAATAATTATACTGCCCAGACTGCGCCATAAGAGCCGCCTGTCTGGCAATCTTTTTTATTCTGACCTCCTCTGGATAATAAGCCTGAATTCCCTTCCGTATCCTCGAAAACTCACCCAGTTCATCCTGAAATACTTTGCCATTTACCGCTGTTGCCAGACGATAGTCATCCAAAAACAGCCATTGATTTTGTGTCGTTGGAATATCTCTAAGGCCAATCAGACTCTCGTAAAAGTCGCCAATTCGAAATACGCCTACTCTCTTTTGCGCCTTCAGAGTCGTAAAGCGGGTTACTCCCATATATGTGGAGGGCAGCTCGTCATACGCTCTTTGCAACTCTTCGCCAATCTCATCATAAATTGGATCTGTCAGCCATAAGCAAAATCCGGGGCCAAAATCATGATCTCTGGAAACCTGATCATCAAACCCAAAACACTCAGATCCCTCTCCCACAAGTCCTGTAGCTATCATATGCTCATACTCTGGAAACTTTTGATGAATCATTGGCTTTCCAAATTCCTCATAAAATGCTTCACAAAGATCCATTCCATTTTTGAATTGTCTGTTTTTTACGGGAAGGTTCTGTATCTTTTCAGTCACTGCATTTAAATTCTGCAGCGTAATCTCATATGCTTTGCTCTTTCCTACATTTCTCTCAATTTCCCGAAGTGCAAGTTTATAATAACGGGCAGATTCCTCAAGATTTCCAATTAAATATTGAGCTTCTCCCATTGCGGATAATGCACCACTGTAATGATAATCTCGATCCTCGTCCATCTCAAAAATAGAAAATGCTTTCTTCAGATTATCAATTGCCTCCTGTATACGTCCTAATTTAAGCTGTGAAACTGCCAAATTTGTGTAGGTTACTGCCACCTCAATTCTGGCTCCTTCATACAAAGATGCAATCCCCAGTGCGCGCTCTAAACAGTCACAGGCACTTTCAAAATCTCCCATTTCCTGAAACAAAAGACTCATATTGTTATAAAGGCTGGCATACCGGAAATCTGTTTTTTCAATCTCTTTTTCATAAATCCTTTTCACTTCCTGATAATAAGTCATGGACTCTCTCAAAAGACCGGCTGCTCTGCAGGCATTCGCCACATTGAGCAAAGTAGTTGCATAATGCACAGTCCCCTTAAGCCCTGCCTCATCCATCAAAAGAAGTACCTGGCGGCATCCTGCAATTGCCTTGTCAAATTCTCCTGTTTCACGATAATGCCCAATAATTTCATTGAGCAGCGTGATCATGGACGCAGTATCTCCTTCCCCCGCCGCCTCATCAATTCTCTGCAGCAGAAAGTTCTCCACCTGATCTACTTTGTGCTGTGTAAATAATTCATCCAACTGTGCTAAAATCTGTTCAATAATCATATGTCTACCTCCATTCCAGCCGAACAAACATCATTCTTATGACATCAGGAAATTATAGATTTCCTCTTCTCTCCCCATAGCCTCCTCATAGCCATGCCTATAATACCTCATCAAGGTATCCACATCAGATTCATTATTTTCTACTGCTAATTTCGAAGGCCTGAAAACCAATGCTTTTCCTTCCTTCTCCATTTGTTCAATCTCATTAAGACAGGCATTATACTTTTTTGACCTGCCTGATACTGTTTTAACAAAATCAGGATATTTATGATATACCAGCCTGATCATCATCATATAAAAAAATCTGTATTTTTTCCGATAATCTGATTTTCTCGTTAAAATGATCAGCACCTTCTTCCAGCCCTCTTCAACAATCTTGCCAATTGGAAGTGCATCTGCCATGCCTCCATCCAGCATAGGGGCGCCATCAATCTGGCTTACCCTGGAAATAAAAGGAAGGGAATTTGCCGCGCGACATATTTTCCAAAATTGATCCTCTGACTTAAAGTTTTCATGGTACACACTCTCGCCAGTTCTACAATCAGTCGTATTTATAATAAAGCGTTTCTTTGAATTACAAAAGGTTTTAAAATCAAAGGGTGCCAGCTTTTTGGGTACTTCATCAAACAGAAAATCCATGTCAAAAAAAGTTCCCTTTTTCAAGAAAGTGGCTGGTCCCATATATTTTTCTTTTTCAAGGGGCTTTATCACTGCCTCTACAGCCCTTCCCTTCTGCTCCGAAACATAATTCATTCCTGCATAAGCACCAGCAGAGACTGCCAGTACATTGGGCACCTGTATCTTCTTTTCCATAAGAAAATCTAATACTCCGGCAGCAAATACACTCCTCATGGCACCACCTTCAATTAAAATTCCCGTATTTTCAAATATTCTTTCGTTCTCCATCACCTGCATTTGTTATTATTTCCTCATCTGTTTACTACCTATTATACTTCATTTAATGTTTTTTTCAAGCATCACCTTCGCCGCTTTCCCACATATGATATAGTAAAATCATACACAAGGATTCATTTTTATGTACTTTTCGATTATTATAATCATATTTCTACTGCTTTTTCTTATTGTGTCTGGCACCTGCCGCAGACGCTGGGCAATAAAAAAGGTCTGCTCTATGTCATGTTCTGATAAATGTGAGCTCTTTAATTCTCTCTTGGAACCATTCGGTTATTGTTACAATCCCTCCCAGGATATTATATCTTCCCGAAATGATGCTTGGCAGAGAAATGCTGGCTACACAGCCCTTTTTGACCGGACAGCCGCATATTTTAATATGGTATTTGATTATCTTCCCATATATTTCAATTATGATGAGAAAACCTGGCTGATTGAAATATGGAAAGGGCAATATGGCATCAATACCGGCTCTGAAGTAGGTATTTACTATGCAGACCGTATTCTATCTGAAAAAGAATTACCCACCGCACACTTTCAGGCTGTAGACGATTGCGACATGCTGCCTGTATCCATGACTTTGTCAAAGGAAAAAAATCTCCTTGCCCGGGTTGCAAAAAAAACCTGGTGGCTGACTGCATTTTGCATGGGGCAGTTTTCAAAGCCCTCCCAGCTTTTTCTTAATGTATCTATCTGCTTTACAGATTGTGACATGATGCACCATTTCCTAAATGCGCTTAGGAAAACCGGCCTGCCTGAAGAATGTATCCAGATATGCGGTCATAAAATCACTTTTCCCTTCGGCGGGTATATCAGGCATCCATACAGCCTATGGCAGCGGATTGTACGCGCATGGGCACAATTTTGGAATCGGATTTTCTGTAAGATCTTCCTTTTTATTACACGCTGCTTTACTCTTACCCTGGATCGAATGCTGTACTTGTATTATCTTCTTCCATTTGCTTTTAGAAAAATGCTTCGTCCACGTAAATACCGTAAAAAATATATGTGCCATTAGAAAGGAACTCGTTTTATGAGCTATGAATCCCGTATCTCCCACGCTTTTGACAATGCTCCCGTATTGCCGTTATATAAAGGTTCCCGCTATGTTATTATCAGCGATTGTCACAGGGGCAGCGGAAATGCCAATGATAATTTTTTAAAAAATGAAAATCTATATTTTACCGCCCTTGCCCATTATTATGAACGTGGCTTTACCTATATTGAGCTGGGAGATGGGGATGAGCTATGGGAAAACAGAAATATGCGCCAGATCATTGATATTCATAATAATACCTTCCGTCTTTTGTCCTGCTTTTATAAAAAAGACAGACTTTACATGATCTATGGAAATCATGATATGGTTAAGAAAAAGCGGGACTACAGCAAAAATATGTGTGCTTCTTATTATTGTACAGATACCTTATGTATACAGCCTCTTTTTCCAGATTTGAATTTTTATGAGGGGATCATTTTAGAATCACCATATGATAATTCCCGCCTTTTTCTTACCCATGGCCACCAAGCTGACTTTTTAAATTCTACCTGCTGGAAGCTTGCCCGTTTTCTTGTTCGATACCTGTGGAAACCTCTGGAGCACTTTGGTGTTTTAGATCCTACCAATGCTGCTAAAAATTATGTGCGCAAAGATAAAGTGGAACAGCGCCTTGACCATTACGCAAAATCCAAAAACCTTCATTTGATCACCGGCCATACCCATCGACCTCGTCTCAATACGGAAGATTTGTTTTACATGAATACGGGAAGCTGTGTTCATCCCTATAATATTACGTGCCTGGAAATCGAAAACCAGAGCATCACGCTGGTAAAATGGAATATTTCCGTAAAAAAAGACAGAACCCTCTATGTTGCCAGAGAAGTTCTGTCCTCCTGCTTACTTTCACAGCTATTTCGATAAATTATGTAGGATTTTCTGATGCCGGAATCTGCTTATCCGTATACAAGATATGACTTATCAGCCAGTCTGTCAAATATTTTAAAATATTATCAATTACAGCATCCTGATCTTCATACTCTTCATCAATGCCTTCCAGTTCATGCTCCTCTAACCATTTGATAAAAGCTTCATGCTGTGTCTTTTGGGAAAACAGCTTCTTATACCCGATAGACTGCATATATTCCTCTTCATGGGAAAAGTGCATCAATGTGTAATCCTTTAATTCTTCTAGCAGATTTTTAATCTGATCATATTTATCCGGAATAAATTCCGCATTTTTTAACTGATAAGTTTCTTCTGCTATCTCAAACAGTCTTCTGTGTTCATTATCAATGAACTCAATTCCTGTCAGATATTCATCTTTCATCTCATACATGGCAAACAATCCTCCTTACTTATTACCTGATTGATTGCTATAAGCATACCACATAGCTGGGAAATAAACAAGCATAATGCTCCAGTTTGATAGATATCTCTATTTCTTTTTCAAAGTTTGTACTCTCATTTCTACATTTTCATGAAATTCCTCATCTGACAATTTGGGATCTCTGGTATCAAACCATATCTTACAAGGAAGCTCGCCACATTCCCCACAGTTTTGCATGCATCTATCGTTTTTCACACAATCATAAATAGGACAGGCTTTTCCTTCTGGTGCATGAAATACTTTGCCTTCACATGAATTGCAGCCATTACACATTTTTCCAAAACAATAACACTTGCTGCAATCCGTACCACAAACGCTAATCAACTCTCTTTTTTCCTTTTGATATGCCTCATACCATGATTGAACCATCTCAATTGGATGTTGAACTAATTTCACTGTTTCTTCTATCGTTTTGCCTGCTTCAAACTGCTTGCAGGCAACAGAATACATACTTTCCGAAACCTCAATCAGGTGTCCGTCCGGATCAAAGATATGAATTCCTCTTTGCAGCCAGGAAAATGTTTTCGGTTCGTGAAGTCTTTCCACCTGTGAATAAGAATCCAGTAATTTAATAAAACCATCAAAATCTTCCGTTTCAAAATACAACTCCATAGTATTTGAGCCAAATTTCATTGTACCAGCATCAAAACCGGCTATATGCTCTAATCCCTGCTGAAGCGCCAACCCACAAGACAAAGTCTTGTTCTCACCTAAATCCAAAATAACATCCTGGCCAAATAAATCCTTATAAAACTGCAAGGATTTTTCCATATCACGCACTGCAATTACGGTAGTACAGTATTTCATTCTTCCTCATCCTCTCCTTCTTATCAGAATTTGAAATTACTTTACTATCATTTTAAAATAACATCTTGTATATTTTCGACATCCTTAAATGCAATGGTTTTCGCCTCATGAATACTCATAGAATGATATCTTTTAAATTCGCGCAGCAAATGAGATTGGTCAGTGTATCCATATTTGTGAACCGCATTTAACACATCAAAATCCGGTTCATACAAAATATTTCTCCAAAGGAATTGATATCGTATCAAATTGCTCATCTTTTTAGGCGTAATACCAACATACTCATGAAACAAACGCTCCAATTGTCTCGTACTTACAAAAGACTCCTTTGCCAAATTTGACACATCCAAAAAACCTTTACTTATCAAAATATTCTGTATCGTATTGTTAACAACTGTGTTTTCTTTCGCATCTGCTAATCTTTTAAGCAGCAATTTCTCTACAAAAGAAACTTTTTCCTGCAGCGTTTTCGGCTCCAGTAATTGAGGCTTAATCATTTTATCCAGCCATTCAAACCTGGAACCCACATCAAAGTATCCATTTATGGTAGACTTCAAAGAATCATCAGCAAATACATATGCACTCCACGCATAAAACCGAATCGCAAATGTTGCTGTCATGTGCCCTGTGGTCCTACTATTATATGCATAAAAACTGCAGTCATTTATTCCGCAGAAGCCGCCTGCAACAGTATTATCTGTGTAATCTATGTAGTATATAATATCCACACAAGTGTCCGGAATTACTAATTCCGGCGCACCACATTCGACTTGTACAAGTGGATGTTCTGTCCCCCAATAACATCTGATATAAGAATACAGCTCTTTACAAGGAGAGAATTCAGTATAAAAAGCATTTCTTTTGAAAGGAGTTGCTGTCAATGGATGATAAATGATTTGATGATTCATTTGCTGCAAGCTCCTTTCTAACAAAGTCTGTTTTTCTTTATGGTAACAAAGTAATTATATCATATGTACGCAAAGAAAAGCCCCATAAACACCATTCAAATTAAAAATTTGATTTGTTTACAGGACTTCTTCATATCGAAAGCGCTTTCCCGTTTCCAGCGGACCAACCGCCAGCAGCATCTGCTGATATTCTCTTTACTTTTCCTAAACCTCTATCAATTGCTCTAATTCATTTACCATTCTATCCATGGTATCTGTCTGTTCAAAAATAGTCGTAATTTGCTGGGTATTACTCTGAACCATTTTGTCAATAATATTGATGATATTGCTAAATTCGTCGTTCTCTGACAGAATGCCGCCGGCAATATCCTCATTGATCAATACGGTCTCATTAATGACGCGGTTCTGTGTCTCCTGCAATCCGCCTGCCTGTGCAACTGCCGCAACAGATTCCTTTAACCTCCCTATCATCATGCGAATCCCCTCTACCGTCTCTACAATTACTTGATTCTGTTTCTGTAGCTGCTCCGCGTTTTCATTCATAAATCTGGATACATCGGCTGTTCCTGTCTGTACCCGGACAATTACATCATTCACATTCCGAAGCGACGACTTTGTACTCGTTGCAAGATTTCCAACTTCCTGTGCTACAACAGCAAATCCTTTTCCCGCTTCTCCTGCTCTCGCTGCCTCAATAGCAGCATTAAGTGCAAGAAGATTCGTAGATTCAGCAATCTCACTGATAATTGTTAAGGTTTCTCCAATCTCACTCATTTCCCCTAATAACTTATCTGTAACCGCTCTCATCTGATGAGTTATTTTTTCAACTTCAGAACTCATATTCATCAGGGTATTCAACGCCTGCTCATTGGAAACAGACATGTCTACCAACTCTTTTGCAATCTTTTCCACATCCTGCATCTTTGCTTCCAGATTCCGGTTACTTTCCTTCAAATGTGAGAGATTTTCCCTGCTTCTTTCCGCTTTCTTCAACATATCGCCACTGCTGTCAATCAGACTTTTACTAATAACAGAAAGTTCTTCGGTAGAAGCGCTTTCGGAACGAGAAATCGTTACAAGCAAATTGCTGGCATCCCCTAACTGTCCTGCGATATGTGTGACATTATTTAATACATTCTGTACTCTTTCGTTATTCTTTTCCAGCTCCTCTTTTTTTGCAGTAATAAGAAACCGTGATACCATATAGATATTCAGATAAATAAAAATCATTGTCAGAACAAAGCAAAAAATTCTTATCATCAAATTTGGCATAAATACCTCATCCTTTACCGGCAGCAACTCCTCCCCATGCACCAAACATGCTATAAGTAAAGAACTGGTAATTTCTATGATAGTCACCAGAAGCATTCGGGTGTCCAGCAGCAGTCCCGTTACCATGGTAAACAGAAAGGCAAATGCCCAAAAATCCCTGGATGGCGCCATATATAATATAAAGTTGAACTGTATCAGCATTATGATAACCAGAAAAATCTTACTGTACTTTAACTTTAATGGTTTTACAATTCCATCTTGATATCCGGTTTTCACAAAATAAACAGCAATTCCAAAATAGATAATGTCTGTCAAATCAAACAAGAGAAACACAATGATGTTGACAGAGCTGTAAAATCCCTGCAGCCTGTTTCCCGTATAAGAAATCCCCGCAGATAAACAGGCAAGCGTAATGGATAGCAGAGTAATCTTATATGCCCGGCTAATATAGATATCCAGCGCTGTCATGTTATCTTTTCCATAATTTTTTTCCATAAACCGTCTCTCCACTCTTTTTATCTCCACTATATACCAACAGAATAAAATATCAACCGCTATGGTAAAATTTGCATTTTTGTGGGATATTTTGCTATACCAACACGATTAGGGCAGCCTTTCTTGAAAAATTAAGTTGTCCCGGCACACAAAAAGAAAAGCCCCATAAACATCAGTCAAATCGATGATTTGATTTGTTTACAGGACCTATCCTTATCGTTTTATTATCTTAGAAATTCGAAAGACAAACTTGTTTATCTTTTATACGATTCCCTGCGCAGTCATAGCATCTGCAACCTTTAAGAAGCCTGCAATATTAGCACCTGCAACATAATTGCCTTCCATATTATACTTCTTTGCAGCTTCATCCATATTGTGGAAAATATTAACCATAATGCCCTTTAACTTGCTGTCTACTTCCTCAAAAGTCCAGCTTAATCTTTCGGAATTCTGGCTCATTTCCAGTGCAGAGGTTGCAACACCGCCTGCATTTGCTGCCTTGCCAGGCGCAAACAATACACCATTTGCCTGAAGGTATTCGGTTGCCTCAATGGTGGTAGGCATGTTAGCGCCTTCAGCCACTGCAATACATCCATTTGCAACCAGTGCTTTTGCATCATCTAAAAGCAGCTCATTCTGGGTTGCACAGGGAAGCGCCACATCACATTTGATGCTCCATACGCCTCTGCCCTCATGATACTGGGCACTTGGTCTTGCTGCTGCATACTCTGTCAGTCTTGCACGCTTCACTTCTTTTACTTCCTTAAGAAGCGCCACATCAATCCCTTCCGGATCATATACCCAGCCGGTGGAATCAGAAACAGTTACTACCTTTGCACCTAACTGCTGCGCTTTCTGGGTTGCATAAATTGCCACATTTCCTGAGCCTGAAATAACAACCGTCTTTCCTTTTAAATCATGTCCATTGCACTTTAACATTTCTTCTGTAAGGTATAGTAATCCATATCCTGTAGCCTCAGTTCTTGCCAGAGAACCGCCATAAGATAAGCCCTTGCCTGTAAGAACACCTTCGTATACGCCCTTGATTCTCTTATACTGCCCATACATGTAACCAATTTCTCTTGCTCCTGTGCCAATGTCTCCAGCAGGAACGTCTGTGTCAGCTCCTATGTATTTATTTAACTCTGTCATAAAGCTCTGGCAGAATGCCATAACTTCTCTGTCTGATTTTCCCTTGGGATCAAAATCTGATCCTCCTTTGCCTCCGCCAATGGGAAGTCCTGTTAAGGAATTTTTGAAAATCTGTTCAAATCCAAGGAACTTTATAATACCAAGATTTACGCTGGGATGTAATCTAAGTCCCCCTTTGTAAGGTCCGATTGCACTGTTGAACTGTACGCGGAATGCATTGTTTACCTGAACCTGTCCCTTGTCATCCACCCAGGGAACTCTGAATAATAACTGTCTTTCAGGTGTAACCAGTCTCTCAAGAAGAGCATCTTTTCTGTATGCTTCCTCGTTTGCCTCAATTACCACCCTGAGAGATTCTAAAACCTCTTTTACTGCCTGGTGAAATTCAGGCTGTGCCGGGTTTTTTTCAACTACCATCTGAAACACTTCATCAACATATGACATACAATATGTCCTCCTTTAGTTTAGTATAATTGTAGTACGGTATCATTGTATACATTGTATTATATAACGTAGTCAAAAAAATCACAATACACTTTAAGAAATTAAATCACAAAAGTTTTAAAATCATAAATACTCCTTTAATTTTTCAATATTTTTTTCCTCAAAATCCATTAATTCCTTGGCTATTTCCATAGAAACACTGCCTGCTCTTTCATTGTGATTGATTGCCTTCCACATGCTGGTCAGCCCTCTGTTTGATCCCTGAATCATCACTTCTGCAATATGGCTTGTACTGGTATTAAACATAGTATTTGCCCTTACACCGTTTTTTAACATAAGATCCTGAAATCCCGACTCTCTGTAAGAAGCTGCTTTTCCATCAAGCAGCCTGTCTGTTGCTTTATTATATATATCTGCATATTTCATAGATTCCCTGGTCACATGCATGGCAAGATTATCATCAAATATCTTATCACTGATGGTATCAATCGCTTTCATTGCCATTTTGGCATTTTTCTGTACCTCCTGCAAAACCTTCACATCATCATTTTTCAAAGTGATCACTATGCTCCTTTCAATGTCCTCAAAAATTTTAGTATGTCTGCCTTTTCCTTACTGCCTATGTCAATAAAATTCCTCCACAGAAAAAATTTTCCGATAAAGAAAAAACAGGATGGTACAAATCCATCCTGCTTTTAGTCTTTCCATATTTGTCTTTTTTATTCCTGCTCTGTTTTAACTTCTGCGCTAAGTTCTTTTTCTAATTCTTCATTATCCGCTTCTTTTTCAAAGGGATAAACAATTCCCCACTCCTTCCGAAGAGCATCTAAAATCTTCATCACCCGGATGGTTTCACTATGGGGCATTTCTTCACATTCAAGTTTATGATCTTTGATTGCCCTGATGCTTGCCTCAACCTCATATTCGTAACCGGAAATCTTTTTAGGACATTTATAAGTTCCAACCTTTTTATACTTAGAATCAAAAACTGATACACTTTCAAAATTATTAATATTTTCTACTATAATGTAGCCCTTAGTTCCGTAAACAATTCCCATTCTGTCGCTTAAAGAATTCATGGAACTGTTAAGATGGGCTACCTTGCCATCGAAATAATGAAGGGTAATACTATTTTGCTCATCTACGCCTGTATCCGTATAAGTGCAGCTTGACACAATCTTTTCAATATTATTTCCAAATAACATAAGGGCAAAATTAAGTGGATATACCCCCACATCCAAAAGTGCTCCGCCTGCCAGTGCAGGATTTTTCAGCCTGTCAATTCCATCAATCACATAGCCAAGGTTTGCTGTCAGCGTTTTAGGCTCCCCAATCACTCCACTGCCAATCACTTCACGAATAGTCGTAAGCATAGGCATGTAACGTGTCCACATAGCTTCTGTAATAAAGACACCTTTTTCTTCGGCAAACTTTATCAGTTCTTCCGCCTGATATGCATTTGCAGTAAATGCCTTCTCACAAAGCACAGGCTTGCCATACTCTATACACATTTTTGCATTGGAAAAATGTTCAGAATGAGGCGTAGCTATATAAATCAAATCGACTTTCTTATCTGCCGCCAGCTCTTCATAAGATCCATATGCCTTTTTACAGCCATGTTTCCCTGCAAAAACATCTGCCTTTACCTTTTCTCTTGATGCTGCTGCATAAAGCTTAACTCCCTTCATGCCCTCAAGAGTAGATGCCATGACTGATGCTATGTTTCCAGTTCCTAAAATACCAACATTCACTTTCCCCAACATGTTCTTCTCTCTATTCTACATAATCCGATTTAACGAATGCAGTTTGTCCTTTGTATTTTATTTTCGTCCACCCGTCTGCCTGTTTCATAATAAGCTCAAGTTCATCTCCGGCATAAACTGTTCCAAGGGCTTCTGAGTCTGTACTGGCGCTTTTTCTGACTCTGACGCTTTCTATTACTGTAACCGTTCCAGAAACTGTATCATTTGCAGAAACTTCCACCGAATTATCTTCATTTTCCTGAGCAGCTTCGTTTTCCACTCCTTCTGCAGCTAAAGCTTCCTCAAAAACAGGCTCTAAGTAATCGCTCTTAATATATGCCTCGCCGCCGTTATACGCTACCTTGCTCCATCCATTTCCTTTTTCTTCCAGCAAGGGAAATTCCTGACCGATCTGCGCTTTATCGATCTTATCCGCTTCTTCAGAATCTGAACTTCTGATATTTACTACATCTGTTGCACGTACAGTTGTAGCTGCCGGCTGATTTTCTGCCTGGTTTTCTTCTTCCTGTGCAGATGCCATTTCTATTTCATTAGATTCTGCCTCTGCCTGCTCTGCTTCCGCAAGAATCTCCCCAACATCCTCATTAATTTTTTCTTTCAGGTATGCAATGAATTCGCTCAGTTCCTCACTGTCTGCCAGCAATTCATTATACGCTACAACCACCTTGTTATTTAAGTCCACAACATCATCCTGAAGGGTAATTTCTTTAATATACTTCCAGATTACGTCATCATAAGTACCATCATTGATAAAGTAATCTCCATTTTCATCTTGACCAATGTAGTAAGTCTGCATTCCCGGCAGGAGCTGCTCTGCATCTGTAAATTTCACCTCTGAATAAACATAAGCCACATAGGTGTTTTCCGTGAGCCCTGGCTTGGTGTATACATTTACAGTTGGGTAGGAATCAATATATTTACTTAATTCCTGCACACGTATTGTTTCGATCTCATCTAAATACGTATTTAAAGAAGAAATCACTGCAATGTCGCCCGAAGCTTGTGCATCATAATAAGTTCTGATAATATTATTGATTTCAGGATAAGCATTTTCCTCCAATGGAAAGATCTGCGTATCCGTTCCTTCCCCTGAAGCATTCTCGGAATCCAATGCCATTGCTGCCTGCTTTGCTTCGTCCTCAAGCACCTCTTTATGATTGGCATTAACAGCCACAACAATCGTAATCAGCACGCAAGCAACTAGAACAAGAGGCATTACAATCTTGTTATGATCCATAACCCATTCTCTGGCTGTCATGAATTTTTCTTTCAGCATATGCATTTTGTTCTGCTTTGAATGTTTCATAAACTTCCTTTCTCTACAGTTAAAATATCAAGGTGATGTAAATGCACCCGACAGGAATCGAACCTGCATTAAAGGCGTCGGAGGCCTTCGTTCTATCCGTTAGACTACGGGTGCATACTCAGAAAAAATATTACAAATTTGTTACATCACCTTGAATATAATAACACATGCTTTCTTGATTGTCTAGTTATCAAATGCAAAAAAAATGTGAAGCCTTTGTGTCCTCCCTAAGAAAGCCATAAAATCTTATTAAGACTCCTGCTGTAAAAATAAACAGAATCTGCCAGTATTTCTTCTTCTGCCACCTGTGTTCTATTGATATCCGTCACAATTTCACGTAAAGATTCCTGATCCGCCTCTGAATCTGCCGGCACTAAAATCACCTCATGGACAGAGCTTGGCAGCACATAAAAATCCTGTCCAAGTTTTTCTGAAAATTTTTTTAAAACTTCTGGATACAGCATACATGCAGCGCCGTAAAGCTTTTTTTTATTTGTAAGCACATACATGGGAATGTTCTCCTTACCGGCATTTGTGCTCATCTGATCGATCAGTTCATCAACCCATTCTTCATTAAACAGCTCCCTGCCATCTCCCAATTTGGCATCTTCAATATCCTGCTTTAATCCTTCCGAAAGAATTTCCTTCATCACATCTGCCATATTTGTAATTACGCTTGGGTACAATAAAGGTGTATTTTTAAACGAAACCTCCATAAGTTCCTCTACCTTTATTCCCCATCTCTCCATATGGCTGTTATTCACTAAAATTGTGGCCTTTCCATGAAAAGGCGCTTCGTTTACTGTATAGTAAAATACAATTGCCAGATCATAAAACCGTTTGTAAGGTACCGTTTTTAACAGTTCTTTATTTTTCCTGGCATGAATCAATTTAAAGCTAAGCTTTTCTTTGGCTTTATCAAACAAAACAAAATCCGACAAATCTAAATCCTTTTCAAATTCTGCTGCCTGAAATTCTTTTAGTAAATCATCTGAGATTTTCTGAACATCGCCTTCCGTTATATCTTTTTTATAATAATTATTAATATAAATTGTGGGGGATGTGGTGCGCCTTACATGTTTGGCAACAATGCCAGTAAGTTCTATGCCATTATTCTTTTTGACACAATGTGAAAATACTTTATAATCAGATCCAAGTTTTTCCTGAAGATTTTTAAGAATTGCCTGTGTAAAAGATGTGAAATCAATAGATGTGTTATTCATCAAATACCTCTTTCTTTCCTTGTAGCTGTCAATAAGTAACAAACACTGACACGCTACGCGAGTCAGCTTATTGTAACAAAAAAAGACAATGAAAAATCATTGTCTTTAAGGCTTTTATTGATTGAACGTATGAAATTTATACTCTGGAAAGGTACTCGCCTGTCCTGGTATCAATTTTGATCACATCATGCAGCTCAACGAATAAAGGTACATTTACGCTTGCTCCTGTTTCCACTGTAGCAGGTTTTGTTGCTCCTGTGGCGGTATCACCCTTAAATCCTGGCTCTGTATCAATAATCTCCAACTCTACAAATAAAGGAGGTTCCACTGAAAATACACTGCCATTATGGGAACAAATCTTAACCATTTCGTTTTCTTTTACAAATTTGAGTGCATCGCCTACAGTTTCGGCATTTAATGCAATCTGATCATATGTTTCAACGTCCATAAAGTTATACAGTTCTCCATCTGAATATAAGTACTGCATATCTTTTCTATCAATACGTGCCTGTGGGCACTTTTCAGTAGGCCTGAAAGTTTTTTCCACTACGCCGCCGCTCTTGATGTTTTTCAGTTTGGTTCTGACAAAAGCTGCTCCTTTACCAGGTTTTACATGCTGAAATTCGATGATCTGATAAACATTATTGTCCAGCTCAATCGTAATACCATTCCTGAAATCACCTGCAGAAATCATAAAATATTCCTCCTCAAATTTTCACGTTATAATTCTTTACCAGTTTAATATAAAAAATGATATTTTTCAACTACTTTCTT
>DKUR01000048.1 GCA_002490775.1 Lachnospiraceae bacterium UBA7199
TCCTTACTTGACACAAGCAGATTTTTATCTGCTTCACAATCTGGGAGAAGGCAGATCCCATTATTTTGATGATTTTGACGTGTGGAGCTGGGTACAGGAGAAAAAGAGTGCGGGTTTGGTAAAGCACATAGGATTTTCTTTTCATTCCACCCCAGAGGAACTGGAAGAAATTTTAAATGCACATCCGGAAATGGAGTTTGTTCAGTTACAAATTAATTATGCAGATTGGGATAACCCAGCGGTACAGTCAAGACGGTGCTATGAAGTGGCAAGAAAACATAGGAAGCCTGTTATTATTATGGAGCCTGTCAAGGGAGGAATGCTGGCAACACCTCCTAACCCGGTGCAGAAAATGTTTAAAGAGGAGGAGCCGGAAAGTTCTGTGGCATCATGGGCGGTCCGGTTTGCTGCCAATCTGGACGGGATAATTACTGTTCTTTCGGGAATGAGCAGTGTAGAGCAGATGAAAGATAATTTATCTTATATGAAATCTTTTACAGGGCTTACTGAAAGGCAGAGGGAAATTTTAAAAAAGGCACAGGAAGAAATTAAAAAAGTTCCTTTGATCCCCTGTACAACCTGCAATTATTGTGCCAAGGTATGTCCGGCGGGCATTGGAATATCAGGTTCCTTTACCGCAATGAATTATTTAACACTTTATAATGATATAGCAGCAGCGAAACATCAGGAGGAATGGCTTGTAGGCGGGCATGGGAGAAAACATGCAAATGAATGCATCAAATGTGGAAAATGCGAGGAGGCTTGTCCTCAACATATTGCAATCAGAGATACTCTGGAAAAAGTCAGCGGCCAGTTACTTATTTAAGTAACTGGTCAAAACTTTTTACTTGACAAATTTCTATTCCTGCTCTAATATAAACATATGAACAGTTGTTCAAATGAAAATAAATGCAAAGGAGGTATTTCATGGCTGTCAATGATGTAGAATGCTGTGAAACATTTCAAACTCATGAGGAACTTTTGAAGCTTGTAAATGAGCAGATGCCGGATGAGGATGAGTTGTATGACTTAGCAGAGCTTTTTAAAGTGTTTGGAGATTCTACCAGAATCAGGATATTGTATGTTCTTTTTGAAGCGGAAGTTTGCGTGTGTGATTTAGCGGAGACACTAAATATGACGCAGTCAGCCATTTCCCATCAGCTTAAGATTTTAAAGCAGTCCAGGCTGGTGAAAGGCAGACGGGAAGGAAAGGCTGTTTTTTATTCTCTGGCGGACAGTCATGTCAGGACGATTATTGCCCAGGGAAGAGAGCATATTGTGGAAAGATAAGAAGGGAAGGAGCAAGGGTTAAAATGAAAAAGAAATTTAAACTGGAAGATTTGGATTGTGCTAATTGTGCGGCAAAAATGGAAGAAGCAATTAAGAAAATTGAAGGTGTAAATGAAGCGACAGTTAGCTTTCTTGCACAGAAAATGACGATTGATGCCCAGGATGATAAATTTGATGAAATTATGAAGGAAGTAGTAAGGGTTTGTGCGAAGGTTGAGCCTGATTGCAGAATTTTGATGTAGTCCTAAAATGCCGCGAATGGGAAAGGAGGCAGACTAGAAATGACAAAAAAACAGAAAAAAATGCTTACACGTATTATTGTCACCTTTATTCTGTTTGTGGTGTTAATGATTTGTGAGCATACAGGAATGTTTGAAGCAATAAAAAATACATGGATTTTATTTGTTATTTATCTGATCCCTTATCTTTTGATTGGATATGATATCGTTTATAAGGCAGCCAGAAATATAAGTCATGGACAGGTGTTTGATGAAAATTTCCTAATGATGATAGCAACTTTTGGAGCTTTTGGTGTAAGGGAATACTCAGAAGCAGTTGCAGTGATGCTTTTTTACCAGGTGGGAGAATTGTTTCAGGGATATGCAGTGGGCAAGTCCCGCCAGTCCATATCAGATATGATGGATATTTGTCCGGAGTATGCGAACCTTCAGGTGGATGGAAAGTTAGAACAGGTAGATCCTGATGAGGTAGAGGTTGGCAGTATTATCGTGATCAAGCCGGGGGAGAGAATTCCTCTTGACGGAGTAGTTGTTGAGGGGGAATCCCTGATTGATACAGCGGCGCTTACCGGCGAATCTGTTCCGAGGAAAGCATCTGTAGGTGACGAGATTATCAGCGGATGTGTGAATGGGAATAGCACATTGAAGGTAAGGACGACAAAAGAATTTGATGATTCCACAGTGGCTAAGATTTTGGAACTGGTAGAAAATGCCAGCAGTAAAAAAGCGAAAATGGAAAATTTCATTACCAAATTTGCCAGATATTATACGCCAATTGTTACCATTGGCGCTGCATTGCTGGCAGTACTGCCGCCGCTTATTTTAGGCGGCGGATGGGGAGAGTGGATTCAAAGAGCATGTATTTTTCTGGTAATTTCCTGTCCCTGTGCGCTGGTGATTTCTGTTCCATTGGGCTTCTTTGGCGGAATTGGGGCGGCTTCTAAAATTGGGGTTTTGGTAAAAGGAAGTAATTACTTAGAAGCAGTTGCGGAAATGACTACTATTGTATTTGATAAGACAGGTACCTTGACAAAGGGTGAATTTAAAGTACAGGAAATTCTGCCTGTGAGCTGTGGGAAAGAAGAACTTTTGGAATTGGCGGCTTTGGGAGAAGGGTATTCCACTCATCCTATTGCAGGCTCTATCAAAGAGGCATATGGAAAAGAAGTTGATTTAAACCGTATTGGGCAGGCAGAGGAAATTGCAGGTCATGGCATCTGCATTTCCATTGATGGAAAAGAAGTTCTGGTAGGGAATGAAAAATTGATGAAGGCCAGAGAAATTCAATATATCCCTTGCGAAAAGGCAGGCACTATCGTTTACGTTGCGCAGAATGGCATTTATGCAGGAGCAATTGTAATTTCGGATACTGTCAAGGAGGGAGCAGCACAGGCCATCAGAAGTATGAAGCAGGTGGGCGTGAAAAAATGCGTTATGCTTACCGGCGATGGCTATGGGGCAGCGGAGGCAGTAGCTAAGGAGCTTGGAATTGATGAAGTGTATGCGCAGCTTCTTCCAGGAGATAAGGTGGCCAAGGTTGAGGAACTTTTGGCCAGTCAAAAAGGAAAGGAGAAGCTGGCTTTTGCAGGAGATGGAATCAATGATGCACCTGTGCTGACCAGAGTGGATGTGGGAATTGCAATGGGAAGCATGGGCTCAGATGCGGCAATTGAAGCGGCGGACGTAGTCCTTATGGATGATGATGTAAGGAAAATTGCCAGGGTGGTAAAAATCTCCAGAAAGACGTTAAGGATCGTAAAGCAGAATATTGTTTTTGCACTTTTGGTAAAAGCATTGGTACTGTTTCTTGGAGCATTGGGAATGGCCAATATGTGGGAGGCTGTATTTGCAGATGTGGGAGTCTCTGTGATTGCAATTTTAAATGCTATGCGCACATTAAAAACAACAGATTAAGGCTGCACGGAAATCAATTTTCAGATT
>DKUR01000039.1 GCA_002490775.1 Lachnospiraceae bacterium UBA7199
ACATTTTCAAAAGTTATTGACATCGGACGATTTCAGTCGAAAAACAGTTACTTGCAATGTCCTGTTAAAGTGCGATATACTATAGCAAATATTACTAATATGGAAGTAGATCAAATGGTTACGATCAAAGATATTGCAAATAAATTAGGAATTTCTTTAGGCACTGTGTCCAAAGGCTTAAACGGGGCAAATGACATAAGTGAAGACTTAAGGCAGCAGATTTTGGATACTGCAGTGGAAATGGGTTATACCACCAAAAAAATGAAAAAGGAAGATCACAAGAAGCTATGCCTTTTTATTGAAAATATGGATTATACCAAACCCGAACACTTTGGCTATGATATTGTTCTTGGATTTAAACAGGCTGCTTATCGGGATAAATGGGACATAACAATTCTTCCTGTTGATCCTGAATTTCAGCTAAAAGAAAAATACGACACTTATATGTTAAAAAATGGCTATTCAGGTGCTTTTCTGGTAGGGTTTGCTTTGCAGGACGAATGGATGGCGCAACTAAATCACACTACCGTAGCCACTGCTCTTTTTGATAACTTTATTAAAAAAAATCCAAATGTCTCCTACATCGGTACAGACAGCTTCGAGGGAATCGACACTGCTGTAGAGCACTTGGTAAACCTGAACCATCATAAAATAGCATTCTTAAATGGTTCTCTCCACTCTATGGTCACAGAACACAGACATCAGGCTTTTTATGAAAGCATGGCGGCACATGATCTTAAGGTAGATGAAAAACTAATTGCCAATGGCTATTTTGTGCCTGAATCTGCGAAATATTTTGTATCAACTTTCCTGAAAAACGGCGCAACAGCTATTGTATGCGGCAACGACTTAATTGCCTATGGGGTGATCACAGAATGCTCCCGGCTTGGCTACCGGATTCCTGAAGATATCAGTGTAGTCGGCTTTGACGATCTTCCCTTGTCTTCTCAAATGACTCCAGCCCTTACTACCATCCGTCAGGAACGAATCGAACTGGGAAAATGCGGCTATATGGCTTTACACAGTCTGATCAATCATGTGTCTGTAAGTAAAACTCTTCTCCGCCCCCAGTTGATTTTACGGGAGTCTACAATGAATTGTAAAAACACAAAGCGTTAAAAATCTTATTATCACTAAGATTTTTAACGCTTCATTTCTCATTATGCTTTAGCAGGGGCAGTAGGAATCGAACCCACATCGACGGTTTTGGAGACCGCTGTTCTACCTTTGAACTATGCCCCTCTATCGGCGGTTTCTTAAAACCACCGAATGCTATTATATCTTATAATACATATTTCTGTCAACAATTTTCTTTTGTCAATATTGCAGGTAATCCTTTGTATCCTCTTCTATGATCCTGCTGAATTCCTTAACTTCTTTCGATGGCTCATAATTTTCCTCATCATAAAGCATCTGATGAAGCCTGATAACGTTATCTTCTAAGGAAGTGGGAACCACACAGGAGCCTTCCGTTCTGATAGTTCCGCCATTTCTCATTCCCGCAAAGGGGAAACCGTCGCTTACTGTTACTTGAAAATCAGCCAGCACACCAAGCATAGAAACAATATCTTCTATGTCAAGTGATGTCTGAACATTGGGAAGCACTGCATTCACAGCCTCCGTCAGTGTGCTTATGGAAGCTGTCTTTCCCTTTTCCATCATGGCTGTCAGTAAATCTCTCTGCCTTTCGGCACGTCTGAAGTCATCACCGCCTCCATAACGAATCCGGCAGTATGCTGTAGCCTGGAGCCCATTTAAATTCTGCATTCCCGGATTTGTCACGGGAGTGTATTCGATTCCCATTTCGGCTGCCATTGTGCTTTGATAGTTATTCAAATGAATCATTTCTGTTTCTGTAATATCCATTTCAACACCGCCTAACGCATCCACAGCCTTCATCAACCCTTCAAAGCCTACTGTCACATAATCAGTCACATACAAATCAGTATTCGTATTGATCATTCCGATCGCCTGCTCCGGGCCTCCTCTTGCATAAGCGGCATTACACTTTTTGTAAACATCATTTCCTAAATTAAGATAGGTATCCCTGTATATAGAGATCAGCCTTACCTCATGGGTATCCATATTGACAGAGCAGATCATAATGGTATCACTTCTGTTTCCTTTTCCTAAACTGCCATCACGTGCATCTACTCCGAAAAATGCAACATTGACCACCCCCGTATATACACTGTCCTGTCCTGTTTCTTCCGTTTCTTCAACCTTCTCTTTTACCTCTTCATTGACAGCAATATTTTCTCTTTGAAGATTATCTTTAACTGCACCGCCTTCTTTATCAGTTGCCTTAAGTGTAATATACAAAATGCAGGCCGCTGCCGCAAGCACAACAAATTCCAGAATAAACAATGGAATATGCTTAATCCATTTTTTCTTTTCCATTTTCTTCTTTTGCACATTGCAGGTACGTCTGCAATTCTGCATATACCTCCTTTAGCCTTTTGTATAAGCAAAGTTTCATTTAATATTACCATAAAATATTCAATTTGGATACTTTATTTTCATTTCTGCCTCTACAAAAGATTCATTGCATCCTTTACGGTTTTAACCCCTGTTATTTTAATGCCCTTTATTTCCTTTACGCTTTCTAAGCATACTGCGGGAATCACACAGGACGTAAACCCAAGCTTTTTGGCTTCCTGTACCCTTGCCTGGATCTGGCTTACCGCACGCACTTCACCGCTTAATCCTACTTCACCTATAGCAATCATTTTATTATCAATGCTTTTATTTTTAAAACTGGAAACGATAGCCATAGCAATTCCAAGATCAATCGCTGGTTCTGTGATCCTGATTCCCCCTGCAATGTTTACATAAGCATCGCAGTTTCCAAGTGTAAGTCCCAGCCTTTTTTCCAAAACTGCTATCAACAAATTTACCCTGTTAAAATCAGTTCCAATAGTCTGCCTTCTTGGAATGCCAAAGCTTGTATGGCATACCAGTGCCTGTATCTCGATCAGCATAGGGCGGGTTCCCTCCATAGAACAAACTACAATAGAACCGCTTGCTTCCTCCGGCTTACCGCTTAACATAAATTCTGACGGGTTCATTACCTCTTTAAGCCCCGCCGCTTCCATTTCAAAAACGCCAATCTCATTGGTGGAGCCAAACCGATTCTTGACACCTCTTAAAATACGATATGAGGCATGCCGGTCACCTTCAAAATATAAAACAGCATCCACCATATGTTCTAAAACTCTTGGACCTGCCACTGTTCCCTCCTTAGTTACATGTCCAACAATAAAAATGGAAACACCAAGTCCCTTTGCAAGCTGGAGAAATACTGCTGTAGATTCCCTTACCTGGGAAACACTGCCTGGTGCCGCAGAAACTGAATCATTGTACATAGTCTGAATAGAATCAATCACCACCACTTCCGGCTTCTGCCTTCGGATAATCTCCTCTATCGTATCTAAACTAGTCTCACACAAAAGCAGCATATTATTTGAAAAACTGCCGATTCGGTCCGCACGTATTTTAATCTGCGTTCCTGATTCTTCTCCAGATATGTAGAGTACCTTATGACCAGCATCTGCCAGATTTCTACATACCTGTAGAAGCAGGGTTGACTTTCCAATTCCCGGATCTCCTCCTACTAAAGTAAGAGAGCCTTGTACAATCCCGCCGCCTAACACCCGGTCCAATTCTCCAATCCCGGTAAGAATTTTATCCTCGTCTTTAATTGTAATCTCAGATAATACCCGCGGCTGCGCCTTTTCCTTAATTGGCTTCCGCATCCCTGCCGCACTTTTCATTTCTGTGGTACTGACTGTTTCTTCCACAAAGGTATTCCACTGCCTGCATCCCGGACACTGTCCCATCCATTTGGAGGATTCATATCCACAGCTTTGGCAGTAAAACACAGCCACCATCTTTCCTTTTGCCATTTTAGCTCCTTTTTTATTGAATACAAAGCACCGGAGAAAATCTCCGGTGCCGGCATGTTTTAACTTTTAGACTTGTCTGACTTTTACAGGTACTTCCTTATCTTCCTCCAACTCTACACTCAAGCTTAATTTTCCGCCAAGACCGGTCCGCATAGTGCCCATACTCTCATCTCCCACAAATACCTCATATTCCGTATCATCCATAAGCCCTATGGTAATTTGTGCATCTCCGTTTCCCTCAGCAATAAATTCCACGCCCTTTTCGCTTTCATGGAATGCAAGAACACTGGTTCCAGGGACAGACTCATACAAAAACATTCCATTCTTCTCAAGCTTGGTCATCGCCTGATAAGTCTTAACCTTGAGGATATCCCCTTCGTGCTCAAAATCTTCTACTTTTGCCTTTTGCTGTAACTTATGATTGCCAAAACTGATTGCGCCATCTGTCTCGCTGCGGAGCAATTCTACTACTACTGCCATCTGTATTTCCTCCTGATAGTTTGTAGCTACAGTATAATATAAATTGCACTGTTTTTCTACAAAATATTATTATTTTTTTGTTGTAAACGTTACTTTTCCTTCCCGATATCCGGCTGTCACTTTGTCGCCCCGCACAATGCGGCCTTCCAGTATTTCTTCGGCAAGTTTATCCTCAACCACATTTTGAATGGCTCTCTTTAATGGTCTTGCACCCATCTTATCATCCGAATATGTGCTGACAATATGCTCTCTTAATGCACTGCTTAAAGAAAGCTTTATCTGCATTTGTTTTTGGCATCTTTCTGCAAGATTATCCGCAAGAAGATTTATGATCTCATGCATCTCTTTATCCGTAAGGGGCTGGAATACCATAATCTCATCAATACGATTGATAAATTCCGGTTTGAAAAGCCTTTTTACTTCTTCCATCACTCCGGCTTTCATCTTTTCATAATCCTGTTCCTTTGTTGTTTCTGCAAAGAAACCAAGATTCTTAGGCGCAATAATTCTCTGTGCGCCGGCGTTTGAAGTCATAATAAGAATGGTATTTTTAAAACTAACCTTTCTGCCTTTGGAATCGGTTATATGCCCATCATCCAGCACCTGCAGCAGCACATTAAATACATCCTGGTGAGCTTTTTCAATTTCGTCAAACAAAACGACCGAATATGGATTTTTGCGGACCTTTTCACTTAATTGCCCCCCTTCCTCAAATCCCACATATCCCGGAGGCGAACCTATCATTTTTGATACAGAATGGCCTTCCATATATTCTGACATATCTACACGTATCAAAGCATTCTCAGAGCCGAACATAGCCTCTGCAAGGGCCTTGCTAAGTTCAGTTTTTCCCACACCGGTAGGTCCTAAAAAGAGAAAGGAACCAATAGGCCTGTTAGGATCCTGCAAACCAACTCTTCCTCTTCGAATGGCACGGGACACAGCCGAAACTGCTGCTTCCTGCCCGATTACCCGTTTATGAAGAATCTTTTCCAATTTAAGCAGTCTTTCACTTTCCTTTTCTGTCAGCTTTTTCACAGGAATCTTTGTCCATGAGGCTACTACTTCTGCAATCTCATTTTCTCCAACAGATAAACCGCTTTCCGCCTGCTCTTTACGTATTTTTTCTTTGGTTCGTTCATATTTCTTTATCAGTTTTTCCTGTTCTGCCCTGATAGCCGCTGCTTTTTCTAAGTTTTGCTCCTTAAGGCACTGTTCCACTTCACCATCAATCTCCAAAATACGAGCTGACATTTCTTTTAACTTTTCAGGTGTATGCATATTTTTAAGCCGAAGAGCGGAAGCCGCCTCATCAATCAGATCTATTGCCTTATCTGGAAGATTCCTGTCATTGATATATCTTTGTGACAATTGTACTGCCGCCTGGATTGCCTCATCTGTAATGGCTACCTTATGATGTTCTTCATATTTAGGTGCCACTCCCTTAAGGATATTTACTGCTTCCTGCATAGAGGGTTCTTCTACAAAAACTGATTGAAAACGTCTCTCTAAGGCGGCATCCTTTTCCACATATTTATGATACTCCGCCACTGTAGTAGCTCCAATCAACTGAAGCTCTCCCCTGGCCAGGGAAGGCTTCAAAATATTAGATGCATCAATTGCCCCCTCAGCACCACCTGCTCCAATGATCGTATGCATTTCATCCAAAAAGAGAATTACATTTCCATCCTCCTGCACTTCACGTATCACTCTTTTGATTCTCTCTTCAAATTCCCCCCTATATTTTGATCCTGCCACCATCCCCGACAAATCAAGGGTAAGCAGCCTTTTATTCTGCACAGTAGAAGGCACTTCCCCCGCCACAATACGAAGGGCAAGCCCCTCCACCACAGCAGTTTTTCCTACCCCCGGTTCTCCAATCAAACAAGGATTATTTTTCGTTCTACGACTTAAAATTTCAATCACCCGTTTGATTTCACTTTCCCTTCCAATCACTGGATCTAAATTTCCTGCCGCTGCAAGCGCTGTAAGATCCCTGCTGTACTGTTCCAGCGTAGATGTCTGCCTGCTTTTTTTATTCTGTTTTTTTCCCAGATCTTCTTTATATAATCCTCCGTTTTCTCCCATTGCCACCAATGTATCTGCATACAGCTTTTGAACGGACATCCCTAATGTGTTTAAAAGACGCACCGCCACATTTTCACCGCCCTTTAATAAGGCCAGAAAAATATGCTCTGTTCCGGTTTTTTCAGCGTCAAAACGATCCGCCTGTCTGTGTGCTTCCTCCAAAACCTCCTGGGCCCTGGGAGAATATCCCTCGCGCTCTTTTACAGATACTGTCGTTTCTGGAACAATCAGTTCTTTTATCATCTCCATGATTTTTTCTTCATCAGCGCCATTCTCCTCCAGCACTCTGGCGGCAACTCCGGTCTTTTCTTTCAGCAGACCTACCAGAATATGTTCCGTCCCTATATATCCGGCATCCATTCTGCCTGCTGCCTTCTTTGCCAATATCAGTGCTGTCTTTGCCTTATCTGTAAAACCTCCTGACTGCATTTTAAGCTCCTCCAAACTCTTTATATACTTGGTCCACCACCCGGTACACTTCTTCCCTGGAAATCCCTTTACAAATTCCTTTTGCAAGAATTACCCGCAATTCATCGCTCATTTCTTCCAGGCTCCTTAATTTATCAATGTCCAGTGCAATTACAGCACCCTTTCTCCGATCCACCTTCAAAAAGCCTTTCTGCTTTAACACAGTGTATGCTTTGTTGACAGTGTGCATATTAATGCCGATATCATCCGCCAATTGTCTGACGGAAGGCAGCGCATCTCCCTCCTGAATCCGCTCTGTTGCAATTCCTAAAATAATCTGGTTGCAAAGCTGCAAATAAAGTGCCTCATCACTATTAAAATCTACTTCAATTATCATATGCATATCCTTTAAGAGGAATAGCAAACGCTATTCCTCCTTATATTTACAAGTCTTTATCGTCCATGTTTAAAAATTCAAATTCAAATTCATCATCATCTACCAAAAAGTTTTGAGGTTTTCTTGCAACCGGTTTCTTAGCCGGCTCCTTTTTTTCTGCCGCATATAATTCCCTATCTTCCTTTGTCCGGGGCTTGCTGGATCTTACCGGCCGCTCTTCCGTCCTGGAAGCTGCCGGCTTTTTCCTTCTGACAGGTGCAGACTCCTCCTCCTCTATCTGCTTTTTGACACGTTTCTTTACAGGAGGCTCCTCCTCTTCTTCTGTGCGTCTTTTCACACGCTTCCTCACGGGAACAGGCTCTTCCTCCTCCTCTTCTTCCTCTTCCTCGTCCTCATCATATTCATAAGACAAATCTCTGACTTTAAAAATCAAAACTGTAATTACAATAAACAAAAGAACAATAACCGCCGCAAGCACAATAATGATTATTTTTCCATTTTTTACCTGCCCCTGCAGTTTTTCATTGGCATCCACCACTGCAAGAAGATTGCTGACACTCTGCTGGTTTCCCGCTATATAGTTGTTAAAAAAATACTCATATTCACCGGATTCATTTTGTTCATATACAATTTCATAATCCTTATGTTCTTCCTGTGGTGTTTCTGGAGGTGCTTCACCTGCTCCTTCCTCTGGAGTTCCTTCTGCACCTTCTGAAGGTGCCTGCTCCGGATTTTCACCACCTTCTTCTGCTCCTTCCGGATTTCCTTCCTCCTGTCCGCCTCCCTGGCTTCCTTCGCTTGATCCTTCACTACTGCTTTCACCAGAAGGCGGCGACGTCAAAGAGGCAAGCACATAGCCTTCTATTTTTCTTCCGTTATAGTCACAGGTAATCTGATACCATTTCTTTCCCTGGCTGTCATTTGCTTCACCAATTAAGGTTATGGGTGTTCCATTGGGAAGAGAAGTAACCGTGTCGTGCTGGGTAGATGCTCCCCTGCGTACTCTTACATTTGTCTGGGCACTGATTACCGCCTGCTGTTCTCCTATTGATGTAGGAACCGTATCGGCTGGTTTTTCAGTATTTCCGGCATCTGTAACAGATGCAGAAGTATTTTCAGTTACTGTAATAGTCTCGGTGGTACTTACGCAGTCGCTTCTGATATATCCATATCCGCCGCCTGAAACAGCAACCTTGTACCAAACAGTTCCCGAACTGTCCTTAACGGCTTCCAGTATATCAATTTTTTTACCCTTTACCGTACTTCCAACCACTTCACTATCTGTACTTGTTTCTTTTCGAATATTGACAGTCTCTGCTGTTACTGTACCTTCTGCCGCCAGGCTGGTAAATGCTGTTATATAAAATGTGGCTGCTATCAAAGCAATAGCAGCAAACCCTTTCATCATGCTGATTTTTTCTGTCAGTGTACTTAACTTTTTCAATTTGCTTTCTCCTCATCTTTCTCTTGTATAACGCTTGCTGCCGCGTTCCCCAGTTGTGGCATCTCCGTAGCCTGTCATTGTCATGCCTTTCTTTCTTTCCTCCCGCGCCTTTGCTTCCACGTCTCTGTGATAATGTTCCTCACATTTGCTGCAAAGTCGTCCGCTCGTTATACTTTCTCCACATATCTCGCATCTTAAATATCCACCCCGGTTATCAATAATCTCAAATCGTCTTTCTTTGATCATCTCCCGGATTGCCTTATGTGATACATCTGTTGCAGCAGATATTTCAGCCACATTTGCCCCCCTGTGCTTTTCCAGGTAATTACGCACTTTTCCATAATCATCATATTCAAAAGCACCACACTCTTCGCATTGATATTCACCTAATCCCTTATATACCAAAACACCGCCGCATTCCATACACAAAGTGGGCCTCTCCAACTCTGTTTGAAGCAGTTTTTTTCGCATTTTTTCTGCCATGCACCCATCCTCCTTCTCACGCCTCTTCGATTGCCTTTCCTATATCATGACGCATATATTTATTTTCAAAATTAATCCACCCGGCAGCTTCATAGGCATTCTTTCTTGCTTCTATCAGATTCCTGCCTTTCGCGGTAATTCCAAGAACTCTTCCTCCGTTTGTCACGATCCCCTGCTCTGTCTTTTTTGTTCCAGCATGAAAACAAAAATAAGAATCCTGTCCTTCAAATTTTTCAAGCCCTTCTATCAAAAAGCCCTTTTCATATTTTACAGGATACCCTTCCGAGGCCAAAACAACACAAACCGCCGCATTATCTTCAAATTGCAGGTCTATTTGATTCAGTGTTCCGTCAATACAGGCCTCCATCACTTCAATAATATCATTCTTCATGCGGGGCAGCACCACCTGCGCCTCAGGATCGCCAAATCTGGCATTATATTCAAGAACCCGGGGGCCTTTTTCAGTTAACATAAGTCCGAAAAAGATAACTCCTTTAAATTCTCTTCCTTCAGCCGCCATAGCATCCACTGTTGCCTGATAAATATTCTTCTTACAAAATTCATCCACTTCTTTTGTATAAAATGGGCTGGGAGAAAAAGTTCCCATTCCGCCAGTATTTAATCCCTTATCTCCATCCTGGGCACGCTTATGGTCCTGGGCGGAGGTCATGGTCTTAATTGTTTTTCCATCCACATAAGAAAGAACCGAAACTTCCCTTCCTGTCATAAACTCTTCTATCACAAGCCGGTTGCCTGCTGATCCAAACTGCTTATCCAGCATAATTGTTTTGACGCCCTCTTTTGCCTCCTTAAGGTCCTGACAGATCAAAACACCCTTTCCAAGGGCCAGACCGTCTGCCTTAAGTACAATGGGAAACTGGGCATGTTCTAAATAATCCAGAGCCGCCTGGGCAGAATCAAAGGTTTCATAAGCTGCTGTAGGAATATGATATTTTTTCATAAGCTCCTTGGAAAATGCCTTGCTTCCTTCTAAAATTGCAGCATTTTTCCTGGGGCCAAAGGCACGCAGTCCTGCTTTTTCCAGTTCATCAACAAGGCCTCCTACCAGAGGATCATCCATTCCAACAATCGTAAGATCGATTTCTTTTTCCTTTGCAAATGCAGTGATCTTATCAAATTCCATTGCACCAATAGGTACACATTCCGCAATCAGGCCTATTCCTGCGTTTCCAGGCGCACAATATATTTTACTTACTTTCGGGCTTTTTGCCACACTAACAGCTATTGCATGCTCTCTGCCGCCGCTTCCCACAATCAATATTTTCATTTATCATGCCTCGCTTTCCCAATATGTACCACGTTCAGCGCTGTTGTTTTTTCTGATCTGCCAACGCTATCTCATTAATCGCCTGCGGAAGGATCACCCATTCCGCCTGCTCCATAACTCTTCTTTGTAAAACTTCTGGCGTATCACTCTCTAACACCTCTACGGCCTTCTGCAAAATAATTCTTCCTGTATCCGTTCCTTCATCCACATAATGAACCGTTGCACCGGTCACCTTAACTCCCCGCTGCAATGCCGCCTCATGCACCTTCAAACCATAAAAACCAGTTCCACAAAAAGAAGGAATAAGAGACGGGTGAATGTTAATGATTCTGTCACGATAAGTTTCAATCATTTTTTCCGGCAGAATCACAAGAAATCCCGCCAAAACAATTAAATCAGGATTTAATTCTTTGACCTTATCGAGGAATTTCTGATTAAATTCTTCTCTGCTTTCATAATCCTTAGGAGAGATGCAAAATGCCGGAATCCCTGCATTTTCCGCTCTTTTTAACGCATATGCTCCCGGATTATTACTAATAACACCTGCTATTTTAGTGTTCTTTATTATTTCGTTGTTAATTCCATCTATAATCGCCTGAAGATTTGTTCCGCCGCCTGAAACACATACTACAATATTCAGCATATGGTAACTCCTTTTTCTCCAGCCTCAACTCTGCCTGCTATATAAGCCTTTTCACCGGCTGACTCAATTGCTTCTACCGCCTTAGAAGCATCTGCCGGATCAAGGGCTAATACCATGCCAAGTCCCATATTATAGGTATTATACATCATCTTTTCTTCCAGATTCCCTTTCTTTTGCAGCAGCTTAAAAATTGCAGGAACAGGATAACTGTTTTTCTCAATTACTGCATGAACGCCTTCCGGAAGCATCCTGGGAATATTTTCGTAAAAACCGCCGCCTGTGATATGGCTGCATCCTTTTATGGTAACTTTCGCCTCTTTTATGCTTTTTAATGCTTTCACATAAATCCTTGTGGGCGTAAGCAGTGTTTCTCCAAGGGTTGCACCAAGTTCATCATAATATGTATCAAGGCTTTCCCTTGTCATATCAAACACTTTTCTTACCAGGGAAAATCCGTTGCTGTGCACTCCGGAAGAAGCGATTCCAACCAAAACGTCTCCCGGTTTTATCGTTTCACCGGTGATCAGATCCTTTTCATCCACTACACCTACCGCAAATCCAGCAAGATCATACTCATCCTCCGGCATCAGTCCGGGATGTTCCGCTGTTTCACCGCCAATCAGCGCGGCACCTGACTGCTTGCACCCTTGCGCTACGCCTTTTACAATTGATGCGATCTTTTCGGGGTAATTTTTGCCACAGGCAATATAATCAAGGAAAAATAAAGGTTCCCCGCCTGCACACGCAATATCATTTACACACATTGCCACACAGTCAATTCCCACTGTATCATGCCGGTCCAGCAAAAAGGCCAGCTTTATCTTGGTTCCAACGCCATCTGTTCCTGAAACTAAAGCAGGCTTTTCCATATTTTTAATGGCAGAAAGAGAAAATGCTCCCGAAAATCCTCCTAAAGATCCTAATACTTCCGGCCGCATCGTTTCCTTCACATGCTTTTTCATTAATTCCACACTTAAATAGCCAGCTTCAATATCAACTCCGGCATTCTTGTAATCCATCTTAACTACCTATCCCTTTCAATTATTTATCGACCTTTTATCAAAAACGCAAAAGTTTTCTTAATAATTCTTATACCCCACCTGGGCAAGTCTTTCGTCCTTTTGCTGAACACTCTCTTTCAAATTCTGGCTGTATTCTTTCAATTTCTTTAAAAGCGCCTCGTCTGAGGTTGCTAAAATCTTAGCAGCAAGAAGTCCTGCATTCGCGCCACCGTTAATGGCAACTGTCGCAACCGGAATCCCGGAAGGCATCTGAACAATAGAATAAAGAGAATCCCTTCCTCCAAGAGATGTGGTGTGCATAGGAATACCAATTACCGGCATAGGAAAAATCGCCGCACACATTCCCGGCAGATGCGCTGCCATGCCCGCCCCTGCGATAATCACTTTAAATCCTTTTTCTTCAGCAGTTTTTGCATACTCAAAAAACACGTCGGGTTCCCTGTGCGCTGAAATAATCCTCATTTCAAAAGAAATTCCCAGTTCCGTAAGAACATCCGCCGCCTTTGCCATAACAGGCATATCTGAATCACTGCCCATAACAATTCCTACCTGTGCCATAATTTCTCCTTCCATTTTGTACCTTATATCCTATAATATCATACTATAAAACACTGCCTTTCTGCAACTGTTTATTCATCCAGCGGTGCATTAAGCGCTTCACATCCCGGCAGTACAAACCTGCCTTCCTCTATAATCGTAATAACCTTTTCATCCGCAGTTACCACACTAACCTCTCCAAGTTCATCATAGGGAATGGTAATATCTGTATGGCAGTTAAAATATGCATTCACATCTTTTTCCAGCCTTTTCACGGAATGCTCATTGTCCCTGGCTATAATTTCTTTGCCATCCGGATTATAAACTTTAACATCCTCCGCATGAGAATAGCAGGTATCCCCTACTGCAAAATGCGGACCTGTCTTTTCCGCAATTAAAATCGGAAGTTTATCTTCAATCCCATATTTTCTGGCGGCAACAAAAGCTGTGGTGTTAGTCCCGATGGCAAATTCCCCCAGAGGCAGACTGTTATGATGATACAGCACATTATCCTTGATATATTTCCGATTTTGCTCTACAGTGTCAAAGTTGCTGCATCCATAATCCGTAACCATCCCATCCTTTATGGTCAGCATAATATCCTTGTATTCCAATTCATTTAAATAAACTCTGCTCACATGCAGGATTCCTTCAGTTCCCATAAGCACAGGGGAGGTAAAAACCTCTCCCACCGGAATATTTACATCCGCCACACAATTTTCAAAATTTGTCTGTGTTTCAGGATTTTCTAAAGTGTGCAGCATCACCTTTATATTCGTTTTATTTCCATTCATTCCTTTGACCAACACATAACGTCCCTGATCCAAAGTATCAATCATGATCTGCTGCATCTTCTGATAAAGCTTGTAATCCAATGTATTAATGCGGATCACCTCATCAAAAATCTTTGCAAAATCCTTTCCAATCTCTGGCACGGGAAACGCTATGATGGTAAAGCTTCTTTCTTCTCCTTTAATATACCGGTTCTGTATCTCACCTGACGCCGCCATATACTCAACGGCCAGCTTTTGCTGGCTTTCTGATAAATGGAGTGCCGCAGTCTTATCCTTTAAGGCCACCGATTTTTCACCAAATGTTTCCATAACAGCAGGCCCCCCAAAGACAGACGCCTGTTCTTTATATTTCTCAAAGCTTTCCTTAAGCGCCTCTATGCGGACCTGCACCAGCTTTTTGTCAAGAACCAGCGCCTGGTCGTCCTTATGGTCAAAGTCATACTGTTTGTTTGGAATTCCGCCATAATACCCGTTACGATTCATTCCCTTTCCCTGAAGAATACTGGAAGCTGCCCGGTAAATAGTCGGTTTTAGCCCCATCTTTCTGAAATTTTCCACCGCTCTTTTTATCATAGGTTCAAAGCCCAGGCAATACCGGATATTAACCGTTTTCTTTTTCGAAATGTCTTTATTCCCCACTTCAAAACCGATTCGGTACCCTTCCGTATAAGTATCCGCCATCTTTTGCAGTACCTCTTCCGGCAGGGAATTTAAATGTTTCCATGTTTCGATTTGGTTATCTGTTACATATTCTCCAAAATAATATAGATATCTGGGTTCAGACAAATCTCCCTCTATAATGCGGAGTGCAAAATCTGATTCCGGACACAACATAGCCTGAAGCTTTGCTTCTGCAGCATCCTTTGTATAATCGTTCACATACCAGTAAATGATTTCTTTTAAGGCTCCGCTGGAAGGCAGGACTTTATTTTCTTCCTGTTCACAACAAAAAGATCCATAAACTTCCAAAAACAATTCTAAACGTATTACCATTTCCTCTAATTTTTTTTCATAAACAAAAGGAATTATGCTGCGCAGTTCCGCATACAAAAAGGACAATATTTTCCCGTATTCTTCTCCAAACAATGATACACTTTTCTCAGGATTGGCATAGCTGTTTTCATAATTTTCAGGAAGAATATCTTCATACAATTTATAATTACGCTCCTGCAGCACCTCAATTTTTTCCTTGAAAAGTCCATCTTCCATAATAAAAAGATAATTTTCACAGGCCATAAGCAGAAACTCTGCCATATTTTCAAAATATTTTTGATAGTTTTTGGGGAGCACGCTTTCGTCTTTTATCTTTTCTATCCGTTCTTTTGCCAGTAAAAATCTCTCATTGATCATCTTCAACTTCTCCTTTACTAATCTATGTAGGCGCCTGCATACAAAATAATGCTCAACATGCCAAATGCAACAGCATTTGTAACAATCCCAAGCACAGTAAACATTTTAAATTTCTCACGCTCTATGGTAGACCATGCACCCAATATGATTCCTATGATCATATAGATCACAGCCAAAACTGCTGCCGCTGCGTGTCTTGTATTTATTTCTCCCTTATTTAAATAAGAAAGATAAACACAGCTCCCCAGCGTAATAATGGAAAGAACGCCAAAAACAGTTGACATAATCCCTCGTTTAGAGTGATGCTTTGTGGTGAAAATATATCCTTTTCTTCTTATCATTTTAATAATCTCTTTCTATAAAAAGGTAGTAAAAGGCATCCCTGCTTCCAGAAATGCCCCTCTCCTTAAAATAAAATTTTTGACTTACCCGCCAGTAATTTCGCGCCGCCTATGATCATCAGTATCCCGCAGACAACTCCTGTAACCAATGTTACAACACCTACTGCAATACTCATTGCACCTGCCCCGTTCATGGTCTTATAAACTTTTTCCTCCATGTAGATGCTCCTTTCATAATCAGAATTTATTTTGCTCCATACTGCTCATAATATACGTCAATTGCTTGCTTAAGCGTATCATCAATATAGATCTGTCCTTTATATGGTTTATTATAAAGATATTCCACAACCTCCTGCATATTCACAATGGCATTGGCGTTAAATCCGTATTTCTCCTTTATTTCTACAAGTGCACTCTTTTCCCCCTGTCCCTTTTCCATACGGTTCAGGGACACCATAAGCCCCTTAATCTCCACGTCCGCCTGTGCCTTAATAATAGGATAGGTTTCTTCTATGGATTTACCAGAGGTAGTAACATCTTCAATGATTACCACCTTATCTCCATCCTTTAACTTACTTCCCAGCAAAATGCCTGTGTCCCCATGATCCTTCACTTCCTTACGGTTGGAGCAATAGCGGATTTCTTTTCCATATAGTTCACTGATTGCCATAGTAGTGGCTACGGACAAGGGGATTCCCTTATAGGCAGGCCCAAATAATACATTAAAATCAAGCCCGTAATTATCGTGAATCGCCTTCGCATAATATTCACCCAGCTTGCGAAGCTGGGTTCCCGTAACATACCCCCCTGCATTCATAAAAAAGGGGGATTTCCTTCCACTCTTTAATGTAAATTCACCAAATTTAAGCACTTGGCTGTCTACCATAAATTCTATAAATTCCTGCTTATATTGTTCCATTCCCATACCTATGCCTTTCCCCTATGAATTCTTCCTAAGTTTACCATAAAGCCAAGGCTTTTTCAATGAAACTTGACAAAAAATAGGGCAGAAACCGATTCTTCCTCTGGTTACTGCCCCAACTTTATTTACCAAATATTTTATCCTACAATTCTGAAAGCAACTTTCACTACAAATAAATCTGCGTCAGTCTCCCAGGAAAATTCCCCGCCGCAGGCCTCCGTGAAGCTCTGGGCAATAGACATCCCCAGGCCGCTGCCTCCATCGGTACGGCTTTGATCTCCTCTGGTAAAACGTTCAGCAAAATCCTTTTCTTTGTTCAGTTCCATCAAAGAAGAATTCTTTATGCTGGCAACTGCCATGATGCCATCCGTCTGCAACGTCATATAAACTCTTGAACCTGCAAGGGAATATTGGATGGCATTCTGAAACAGGTTTTGAAATACCCGGTACATACGCTGACCGTCAGCCATAATCATCACCGGAGTCTGGGGAAAATGCGTGCGAAAAGATACCGCACTGCCTTCGATCTGCTCTTCCATATCCGCCAGTGTCTGGCGCAAAAGCTTCCCAAAATCCAGCTTTTCCATATGCATGGGCAGTTCCCCGGAAGCCGCCTTGCTCACCGCAAAAACATCCTGCACCATATGTTTCAGCCTCTGCGACTTTTCATCCAATATCTTCACATAATCCTTTACATGCTCTGGCAGGCCTTCTTCCTGCTTTAAAAACTGTACATAGCTGATAATAGAAGTGAGAGGCGTTTTAATGTCATGAGATACATTTGCAATCAGTTCCACCTTCAATTTCTGACTTTTCATCTGTTCCTCCACTGCCTTTTCCATGCCATGACGGATATCTTCCAGTTCTGCCATAACATTTTGCAGGTCATGACCAGCAAAATCTCCTTCAATCTCCTTATAATTGCCATTCCTGATTTCACTGATACAGCCGGAGATTACTTCCATATCCTTAGCCGTCTCTATGTTTTTTCTACTTACAAAATATATCAGCAAAAGGAAAACCACGGTGCCAAAAAGGATCAGAAAAGCAGGTATTATGATGTTTATGTCTCCGCTTATCCACCAAAAAGCCATACCAGACAACAGCAAAACATAAAATACTGCGCCAACAAATATCCCACTATTTCTGTAAGCCATTTTCCGCGCCAGCGGCCAGCTTAAGCTTTTAACAGAAAATAAACGACAAAGCTTTCCACACAGGCTGTTGATCCACAGCTTTTTGTTATACTTTAAATCATTCCAGATCAGCCAAATTCCCCAGAACAATACGATCCATGCAGCAGGATGGGCATTCCTTGCTATCTCTCTGCCATAAATAAAGGGGCTTGCATATCCATATTCATATCCATAATAGTATCTTTCCGTCAGTTCCTGCCACCATCCATATTCCTGGTTGCTGTTTTTTATAATAATAAATACAAGAAACAGTAGACCTAAAAGTAAAGGTATCTTAACTTCCACCCATATTTTAGCCTGAATGCCTGCAATCTTTGCTGTCGCCTCCTTCCTGCTTTTCCTGCCTAAAAATGATAAAAACAGCAAAATAAGTCCGACAACAAAATACACCCCATACCTCTTTAAAAGCTTTTGACCAGCCTGACAGTTATCATTCATCCAGTACAGAGAATTATCATACTGCCTATACCCCTCAGTCCCATAACTTCCTTCCATATACAGTACCGGCTCTTTTGCAGCAGCAAGAAACACCTTGGCCTTTTTCATGCTTTCATCCACTGGAAAATTCAAATAGCCAGGAACATACCAGTCTCCTCTTTCACCCATTTCCTGATACAAATTTTCTTCCCGGTAATAACCGTCCCCATAAACATCCAGCTCTTTTCCGTCCTTGATGATTCTGACCTTTTCCCCATCAAAATATAGAAGGAAATTGTAGCCCTTCGGAGCATTCATATTGCCGTCAACAGATAAAAGCTCCGTATTCGCATACAGAATCTGGTCTTCATAGGAAATCACATAGAGCAGATTTTTATCCCCTTTTATCCTGTCGTGGTAGCTTTGTGCAATTTTCTTTTTCGCCTCCTGGGTAAGCTCCTTTTGTCCGAGACTTTGGGAAAGTCCAATCTCACTCTGGAAATTTTCCAGCTCTTTCTCATAAATCTTCATCTCCTCAAGGACGGCTTCCGCTTCCTCGTAGGCTCCCTCCTGACTAAGTCTCTCCCTCTCTATCTCCATTTCCTGATAAGTGTCCAGCATCTCATTCAGTTTGTCCTGATCATCCTCCCAATCATCCTCCCAAACGGTAAAATCTATTCCCTCCTCATAACTATCAACATAATAACCGTCCGTGCCATATCCCCAAGAGGCTTCCAGGCTGCCTCCTACAGCCATAGTCAGAAAATTCCAGAAACGTCCCTGTATAAAATCCTGAAACCTGTAATTTTGCTGATAATCTCCCTGAAACAGCTTATCCACCTGCCAGAGCCTTACGCTGCCCGGCTTGCTCTTTTGAATGCCCGCAAAACCTCCCAGCATCAGGCTGACGCCCAAAACAAAAATCATAATACTAATTGCATTTTTCCTGCTTTTCCATTTTGTATCCAATGCCCCACACCACCTTTATATATTCTGGCTCTTTCGGATTCAGCTCCAGCTTTTCACGGATACGCCTGATATGAACCATAACAGTTTTTTCTGATGCAAAGGCTTCTTCCTCCCACACACGCCGGTAAATTTCCTCTGCCGGGAACACCCGTCCCAAATTCCGCATGAACAGTTCCACAATTTTTGTCTCTGTGGCAGTAAGTCTTATCGGTTCTCCATCTGCGTAAACCACTCTTTCATCGGTCTTAAAAGATAAACGTCCGTTTACGATTTCATCAGCCCCATTTCGGGAATGAATGTCTCCCAGGCTGGTATACCTGCGCAGATGGCTCTTTACCCGGGCTGCCAGTTCCTGAGGATTATAGGGCTTGGCCACATAATCGTCCGCGCCCATAGACAAACCTAGTACCTTATCACTGTCCTCACTCTTTGCACTTAAAAGGATGATTGGAATATTCTGCTTTTCCCTGATGCGCATCAGCGCAGAAAGCCCGTCCAGCTTCGGCATCATCACATCAATAAGCACCAGTCTTACCGGATGGGTGGAAAGAATATCCAGCGCCTGCAGCCCGTCATAAGCTTTCTGCACTTCATAGCCTTCTCCCTTAAGCAAAATGCTGATGGCTTTCACAATCTCCCTGTCATCATCCACTACCAGTACACACTCTCCCATGTTCTCTTTTTGTCCTTCCTTTCCGTCATTATCCTGCGTTATAACCTGGCCGAACAAATCTGCTGCCAGACACTTCCTCCTTGAGCTGATACCAGTCTATCATTTATTTTTTACAAAAATCCCTGGGTGTTTCTTACAAATTTCTTACAGATGGTACGTCTAAAGTACACGTGCACTCCTTTGTGCCGCCTTGGTCATCATTTTCCCTATGTAAAGAGGATGCCGATAAGAAAACTTCATTTGTGCTGCCTGACTTGCAGAATGACAAATGACAAACTTTTTTGACCAGATATGGTCAGCCAGCCCATAGCCAACTTTTTTTGCTTCTGCCTTGAATTCCTTTGGAACTGAAATTCCCGACGCTGCTTTTGTATTTGTTAATGGCGGATGAAACAAATGAAAGGAAATCCCATATTCCTCATTTTCTATTTCCAGACACTTAGCCAATGATTCTATTGCTCCTTTAGAGGCAGCATATGGAGAAATATTTGAAAACCCAGTAACGCCTACACCCGAACTTGTAAATATAATACGCCCTTTTTTGACCTTTCGCATATTGGGAAGGACCGTTTTTGCCAATCTCAATGCCCCAAAATAATTTACATCCATTACATTTTGATATACTTCTATATCAGTATCATACTCACTTTCAAAGGTACATAGGCAGGCATTGTGTATCGCAACATCAATATCTCCAAAATATTCGATTGCCTGTTGAACGCCATTTACAATACTTGAAAGGTTCCGTGCATCTGCCATGACTGGCAATACCGTCCTTTGATTTTTTTCTTTTAATGCCTCAACCGCATCAGTCTGAATATCCAATACCGTTACATGATTTCCTAATTCCAACAATCTTTCCACAAGATAATAGCCAATCCCCTGATTTGCACCTACAATTAGTATATTTGCCATATTATTTATCCCCCATTTCATTAAAAAAATGATTTACGTGCCTGTACACATTTACCCGAAAGGTTTGTTTACATTCTTCTGTCAATGCTCCACAAAAAAGCCAGCGCTGCATAAAAAGAAAAATCGGTGCATAAAATTTCACTGCTAAATAATTGCTGTCTGACGTTTTAACAATTCCTGCCTTTGTTAACACAGAAAATACTTTCGTTTGAAAATTCAGCGGCTTATCAAATAACCAGAAATCATATATTTCCTGCATTTCATCATTGTACAAATGTTCAATTGAAAGCAGCCGCATTATTTTATTACAGTATTCATCCATCAAATAGCTTTCGAAAAAGCAGCCGCAGATTTTTTCAAATAAATTCTCCTCAAAATTTTCCAATGGAACCATTAACCCTTGTTCTAACTGACACATTAAAGCAGTTGCTATTGTTTCAAAATGCTGCAGCAGCTCATTAAAAATAGCCTGCTTATTTTTAAAATGATAATAGACTGAACTTTCCTTGATCCCTACAACTTTACAAATATCTCTGATAGAAACCGCAGAAAACCCTTTTTGAGAAAACAAGTCTAATGCTGAATCCAATATTTTTTGCTTCGTCTCATTCATTGCCTAGCACCTCCCTAACAATCGTTAGACAATATTATATCTAACAGTCGTTAGGCTGTCAATCTTAAATTGCTTATTAATTTTAGGCAAAATGATAGGCCGCATGGAACCGCGGCCTTTTTCTTAACCTTTTAATTTTTCACTAAAATCAGACATTGCCTCTGAAATTTTGATCTGCTGGGGACATACTGCCTCGCAGCTTCGGCATCCCACACAGGCGGAAGGCCTCTTTTCCTCTGGCACTGCCATCAGCGCCATAGGTGCGATAAATCCGCCTTCCGAAAAACTGTGTTCATTATACAATTCCAGAAGTGCAGGGATATCCAGCCCTTTAGGGCAGTGGCTGGTACAATACCTGCATGCGGTACATGGCAGAACGCTTTTTTTCAGCATTGCATCTGCAATTCCCAGTAAGGCATCCATCTCCTTCTGATTCAGTTTTTTTTCTGTTTCGAAGGTTTTCACATTTTTCTGCATCTGGTCAAAGTCAGACATGCCTGAAAGAATCATGGTAACACCTTCAATACTCTGCAAAAATCGGAATGCCCATGCAGGTACATCCTCATCCGGCCGAAGGGCGGCAAGCTCTTTTGCTGCTTCTTCCGGTAAGGATGCAAGCTTGCCTCCACGAAGAGGCTCCATCACCCATACAGGCAGATGATATTCCTTTAAAAGCTCTACCTTTGCCCTGGCATCCTGAAAAGACCAGTCCAGCCAATTCAACTGAATCTGTCCAAACTCCATGTGGTCTCCATAAGCATCCAGAAAGCGTTTCATTACTGCATAACTTCCATGAGCAGAAAAGCCAAGATGACGTATCCGTCCATTTTTCTTTTGTTTCACAAGATACTCAAAAATACCATACTTTGGATCAAGATAGGCATCAATGTTCATCTCACATACATTATGAAATAAATAAAAGTCTGCTTGTGTCAAGTA
>DKUR01000104.1 GCA_002490775.1 Lachnospiraceae bacterium UBA7199
GACATTATCACAAGTTAATAACACTATCTGCAAATGTTCATTGACATATAGGTAACTTGTTGCTATAATCAAAGTGCAACAAGTTACCTATAGGAGAATTTTATGAAACTGGATGATCTGATTACAAGATTTTCAAGTACCACAGAAAATCAGGAAAAAGCTATTTTCAGCACATTATTTATTGCTGGAAATCAATTGCAGACACTTTTTGACAACCATATTCCAGCGGTTTCGCTAAAGCAGTTTATGTTATTATCTATTGTCAGGCAGTCAAAAGATGCGTTGACCTTTACCCAATTGGGAAATTTACTGGGCTGCTCAAGGCAAAATATCAAAAAATTAGCTGATGTTCTGATGAAAAAAGGATTTATTACCATAAGACAGAGTCCAAATGATACAAGAGCCATGTGTATTTGTCCCACGGAAAAAGTAAATGACTTTTTTCAAAAGGACTTTTTCAAATACCAAGAGGAGTTGAAATATCTTTTTGAAGTTTACACGGAAGAAGAAATTGAAACACTTTTTGTTCTTTTATCAAAACTTTATGCAGGAATAGAAAATTTGGAAAAGAAGAGTTCCAGTGAAGAAAGGGAGAGTTAAGCAGATGAAAACAATCGTAATTTACAATTCACAAACAGGATTTACAAAGCGTTATGCCCAATGGATCGCGGAAGAAACAGGTGCTGACTGCCTTGAATTATCAACCGCAAAAAAGAAAAACATGACCGCCTACGAAGCAATTATTTTTGGCGGCTGGGCCTGTGCAGGCAGCATTCATAAAATTAGTTGGTTTAAAAACAACATAAATCAATGGGCAGGTAAGAAGCTGATTGCATTTTGTGTTGGCGGCAGTCCGATTGAAAATCCAGACGTTTCAGCATTCCTTAAAAATTATTTCAGCGAAGCAGAACTGGAAAAGGTAAATGTATTTTATTGTCCAGGGGGATTTAATTATGAAAAAATGTCCACCCCTTCCAGACTTATGATGAAGATGTTCATAAAAACGCTTAAAGCAAAAAAGGATAAAACGCGGGAAGAGCTGGAAATGATAAAAATGATTTCTTCGTCCTATGATATTTCGGACAAAAAATACATTGAACCGATTTTACAATGTCTGAAAAAATAACGGATGCCAGGCTTGCCAGCCATCTTTGTATTAATAAAAGTAAAGGTGCGGCGTAAGCTCAACATGCTTAAATTTTACCGCACCTTATTTTTCATCACTATTCTATTCCTGAAAACTTACTGAACGACTCCCGTTCCGCCTCTTGTCCAAATAATATTCTGGCTGATCATCTGGTCAATATCCATGCCAATGATTTCAGAAGCTCTTGCTTTCGCGGCAGCTTCATTTGCGGTTCCTAAACTTTTGTAGATCTCATAAGATGGCTTTTTATTTCCATTTAAGTCATACAATCCAAGGGCCAAATGGCTTTCCATCTCATGCGCTTCATCCGTCTGGCGGAACAGCATAAATGCATCCACATCTGGCAAAGATGCTGCCTTTAAATAACCATAAGCGATAGACGCTTCCTGGGACTCACTGCCAAAAGCAGACGTATAACCAATCTCTGCAAGAGAAATACTTCTCACCTCTCCGTTTGGATTTAAAAAATGACTCTGATGCATATAGTTGATCAAAAGATCAATATTCTGCATAGTGATATATGGAGTGGAAAGGTTATTTTTCACCCATACTGCCGGGCCATTCCATGCATAAGGATCATATAAGGGAGAATTATAGGGGTGGTAAGAAAGTCCCCAGTCAATGTTCCCCTCCCGGTTCATATAATAGTTAAATTGATCCAAATAGCCCTTTGCAAGGAAACTTCCTGGATTGGACAATCTGTTCCATTCCTGATCTATGGAATTATAGATACGGACATTGGCATTTTTGCTTTTTATCTCATTGTATAAAATACGAAAAGCTTTTACATAGATATTTACATTCAAATCCATCGAAGTAGAATTAGTATACCACCAGGAAGTACGTGCATTTACCTCATTTCCCACGATCCAGTTATCTACCTGTCCACATCCGGTTACTCCAGAATAACGCTGTCCTAAAAAAGCCCCTATCGCCTTTAAATGATCTGTTCCTGAAGCATCTGCTACATTGATTGCATACCCAGGGCAATCACCGCCTGCCGCAAGAGGATGAATCAGATCCTGTCCGTAAGGACTTTTCCCGCCATTTAAAAGTACCAGTGTAACCTGCATTCCATAGTTGTTAAAGCTTCTGATGGTAGAGTCATACTTGGAAAGCATATCTCCGCTAAAATAGTAAGTCCGTCCATTGTAATCAAAAGGAATCGCACCGGGAACAGAAGCGTTCGCACAGATCTCCCCGATATCCATATTGTACACGATCTGCTGAATTCCAAGATCCTGCAGCTCTCCATTTGAAACTCTGGTCACATCCGGCAAAATACCCTTGATTCCTCTATCCTGACGCGCAGAAGTGTATGCTGCAATTGCCTCTGGGTTGGTAATATAATGCTCATCGCTCACCTGAACCATTTGTCCATTACGCTTAACTGCAATCAAAAACTTGCGGCTCAAGTTTGACTGATCTGTATTGTAATTTAAAGGAAAACTTACCGAAACAGAAGTTCCTGCCTTAACTGAAGCCACAACACTTCCCACCGGGCCATCCTGATAAACCTCATCTGCGTAAACATAATATTTCCCATCATCACTTGAGGGAATACCGGAAGCCTTGAGCTGACACACCACATCACTTCCTGAAATCACACAGGAACTAATTGCAACAGGTCTGCCTGCCGCCTCCACACAAGATAAATTGTCACCGGCCACCGGACCAATACACACTGCTGATACTGCAATAACTGCTGCAGCCATAATTGCTGCAATAACTCTTCCTGTTCTGCTCATAATTACCATCCCACCATTTTTCTTTTGTTGTTCCTGCATTTCAGGATAATTTCCCTATTATTATATATGAAATAAGGATGAATGTCACTATTTTATATTAAGTTCCGATGGAATATCAAATTCATGGGGATGTGTCGCTCCGTTCTTTTTTCTCTGCCGGACGCACTCTGTCAGCAAATATTCTATCTGGCCATTTACAGATCGAAAGTCATCCTCAGCCCAGGCTGCAATGGCATCATATAATTTTGCTGACAAACGTAAGGGCACCTGCTTTTTGCTGTTATCAGCCATTAATAAAGTGATCCTGAATTTACAATAGGCTGGGCATCCCTATTGCCGCAAAGTACTACTAAGAGATTTGATACCATAGCTGCTTTTCTTTCCTCGTCAAGAGAAACCACCTCTTTTTCGGAAAGACGCTCCAACGCCATCTCTACCATTTCCACGGCTCCGTCAACAATCATCTTTCTGGCATCAATGATTGCTGACGCCTGCTGTCTTTGCAGCATAACCGCTGCGATCTCCGGCGCATAAGCAAGATAAGTGATCCTTGCCTCAATGACTTCAATTCCTGCATCCAAAACCTTATTCTGGATTTCTTTGCGGATACGGTCGGCAACCATTTCGCTGGAGCCTCTAAGGCTTCCCTCATCAGCCACTCCATCTCCTGTAGTATCTACATTTTCCGCCACATCATAAGGGTAAATACGAACAATATTGCGAAGCGCGCTGTCGCACTGTAAGGACAAATACTCTTTATAATTGTCCACATTAAACACTGCTTTTGCAGTATTGGTTACCCTCCACATAACAGCAATTCCAATTTCCACAGGATTTCCAAGGCAGTCGTTAACTTTTTGTCTGCTGTTGTTTAAAGTCATTATTTTCAGGGATATTTTTTTACTGCTTTCAGAAATCATCTGCGAATTCACTCCTGAAGCAGAGATCTGTAAAAACTTTTCTTTACCGTTTTCCACATCACCGCTTTGGTTCAGCTTCGTCCCTGCCGCCGGATTTACACTGACACAAAAAGGATTCACATAATAAAAGCCTTCCTCCTTTAAGGTTCCTATATACTTCCCAAACAAGGTTAAAACCAGCGCTTCCTGAGGCTTTAATACTTTAAGCCCGCAAAAGAAAATCCAGCCAAAGGCAGTGTAAATAATTCCAAGCACCAAAAGAATAATTCCAGGCACAAAACCGCCGCCATGGCCATCCAGCATAATTCCTCCAAATACAATTGCTGCAATACCAGCCGCATACAATAATATAAATAAAAGCAGCATTCCCATTCCGTTTTTATTTTTCTGTAATATTTTTTCTTCCATTTTATTTTCCTCCGTCGTTTTGATATTTGTATGATATCATTTTGATATCATTATGTCAATACCTTTTTGCTCTTTTTCCAGTGGCTTCGCTACCACTCCGTATATACCCTGTTTAAAGTAAATGACATAATTACCAGCGTATTTGCATAAATTGCACTCTCCGGCCAGGTTGCATATATCTCCGAGGAGACAACGTTTTTAATATAATCCCTGTATTTCACATAATAATTGGACGCGGTGGAATCTCCGGGCACACCATCGTGAACGACCACGTATTCAGGGATCACGACTCTGCTAAGTACAATCTCTCCGCTTTCATCCATAGGCTTGATTTCATCCTCTGGAATTTTAGGCGGATATTCTCCAAATAATGTATGGTCGGGTATCACAATCGTATCTTCCTGCTGGGTAGCAATCTCAAGAGGATTTAAGCGGATTGGCTGAACCGCTGTAACATCCGGCAGAATCTCGGTCCCAGAAACTAATATCGGCTCATATCCAGGCGCCTCCACCTGTATGTTATATTCTGAATAGGGCTGCTGTTCTACAGGTGTCATGCTGTACTCTAAGGGAGGCGCCGGAAGATCAATTGTTTCACTTTGGCCGGACGAATTGGTGGTCAGTTTTTCTACGGTCACATCCGGTACTCCTTTATAAGATATGGTTATAGCTGCATCCTGTATAGGAATCAGTCCCAATGATGAGGTTACATTGATCTGCAGTTTTCCCATACCAGTATTATCCGTCTGTGCACTGTGCAAACTATGTTCAGGCATAAAAATACCTCTGCAAATATACTTATCAGTATCATATGCAGAGGTTTCCCTGCTGGTCACAAAGCATGCTTCATCTTGCATCACCTGGTTTTATTTTTTCACATAATAAGCTTTTTATTACAATAAGCCGGCTCGCCAAACGTGGCAGAGTTTGTTTTCGCCACCATCATTTTGAGGCAAGCGTAAACCGGCCCACAAGCTCCTTCATACTGGCAGCTTCGGCAGAAAGCTGCTCACTTGCCGCTGCGCTTTCCTCTGCAGTAGCGCTGTTATTCTGCACAACCGCCGCAATCTGATTAATGCCCTCTGAAACCTGCTCAACCGACTCTGACTGTTCATTGGATACGATTGCAATATGGTCGATAGCCTCAACCACAGACTGGATACTTGTTACGACATCATGCAGGACATCTGCCGTATTTTGGGCAATTTCTGTACCGATATGTACTGCGTCCGTAGAATTTGCAATAAGGTCCGATGTATTTTTAGCTGCCTCTGCAGATTTACCGGCCAAATTACGGACTTCCTCGGCCACAACTGCAAATCCTTTTCCTGCACTGCCTGCCCTGGCTGCTTCCACTGCCGCATTCAGGGCGAGTATATTTGTCTGGAATGCAATATCGTCTATAGTCTTAAGAATCTTTGCAATCTGCCCGGAACTGGTCTGAATCCTTTCCATAGCTTCTACCAGGTTCTGCATCTTCTGATTACACAACAAAACTTCTTCGCCAGCCTGATGTGTCTGACTTCTGACATTCAGCGCCCCGTCCGCCGTATCCTTCACCTCCTCGGAAATCATGCTGATCCGAGATGCCAATTCCTGTACTGAGCTGGCCTGTTCTGTAGTCCCCTGGCTAAGCATCTGTGCGCTTACGGACAACTGTTCGCTGGCATTGGCCACCTCCCCTGCAGAATAGTTAACCTGACGCATGGCATTACTCAGCTCAGTCTTCATATTGCGCATGGAAAGTAAAATATCCTGAAAGCTGCCAACGTATACGTCTTCATGCTTTGTATGAACATCCAGATTCTGATTTGCCATTTCATTAAGAAGATAACTGATATCGTTGATGACGGTACGCAGTCCCACTACCAGAGCCTCCGTAGATCTGACAAGCATACCCGTTTCATCCTTATTTGTAATTCTGGGCATCGGTGTATCCAAATCGCCTTCTACAAGCAGCTTCATCCGATTAACACAGGCTTTCATCGGTTTGCCTATATTAATAGCCAGCATCAATGCAACAATAATGGAAAGCAGTATGGAAATCGCAATCACCCCTATATTAATCACCATCGCGTCCCTCGTAGATTCCAGATAGTTGATCTGCGGGACAGTCACTGCAATGCTCCAGCCGTCCGTACCCGGCACAGGTGCATAGGCCGCAAACATTTTATCCTCTCCGATTATATAGCCTCCAAATCCATTTTCTCCCTGGCGCATCCGCGCATGAATCGCCGCCAGCTCCTGCAGCCCGGAGTCGTTCTGCGCTTCCGCTTCTATGTTTTGGACAGTAATTGTATCAAGGGTAATATCAGCAATCGTGTCGCCGGACTTATTAATCATGTAAGCCCTGCTGTTTTCACCAATCTGAATGGCTGACACAATATCATTCAAAAAGGTTTCATGTGGGACAAAATATACAACGCCGACAATGGATTTTCCATAGTTTCCCTCGGAATATAAAGGTGCCGCAACCATAATAGACAATTCTCCTGTAATTTTGCTGATCAGCGGCTCAGATACAAAAACATTTCCCTGCATTGCCTGCCTTACATATTCACGGTCTGAGTAATCCTTTCCGTCAAAAATACTGATACCATCCGTACCAATAATATTCCCCCGCTGGAAGCCATGCATGGAAACGCGCCCGTCTATGATCGCCTTTTTTTCTTCCACCGGCACTTCCGGATCGGACAACTGCGGAATACATCCCACCTCCATAACAACATTCTTATATATT
>DKUR01000117.1 GCA_002490775.1 Lachnospiraceae bacterium UBA7199
CGCCCGATTATTGGGCGCTTACTATAAGACAAATAGAAGTAGAGTTGGAAGAGGCTGTTTTTGTAAGTAGGAACATAGGAGATGGTAAAGTGGTAGCAGAAGGATTGATTGTTACTAAGGCAGAAGAAATCAAACCACGTGTAGAAAAACTATTAGGTAAATTAGAGATAATCAATATGGAATTGGAAAAGGATTCTAATGTTAGGAATTATTACAATGATGTACGTGATAGACTTATAGATTTTTTAGAATGTTTATCGATAATTAAGTGTAAACAAAATAGTAATAATTTCTGAAAAATAAAAAATGCCAAAAAATTTTGATTTTTCAGCACTTTCGGGTTGGGCTATTCACTTAAGAATAACAGCTCGTAGGGGAATCGAACCCCTGTTTCCGCCGTGAGAGGGCGGCGTCTTAACCGCTTGACCAACGAGCCATGTCACTTGATTATTCTATTACAAGTTGACAAATATTGCAAGTAAAAATTTAAAAAAATTTAAATCAAATCAAACAGCACATGAGCAAGACCATCATGATCGTTGTCATATTCAGTGATAACAGTGGCGGCCATTTTTACATCTTCACTGCCATTACACATGGCAATTCCCATTCCGGCGGCTTCAATCATGGAAAGATCGTTTTGCGCATCTCCGGCGGCAACTGAAAAGTACGGACGGATGCCCAGCTTTTTACACAAAAACTTAACAGCCGTGTCTTTTCCAGAAGAAGAAGGAAATAATTCCAGATAATTGGGATTAGAGTAAATCATGGAAATTCCTTCTTTTTCCGCCCAGGAAAGAAGCGAAAGGCGGAAAGCTTCAAGCTTGTTAAGGTCTTTTAGTTCGACAGCAAGACATTTGCAGGGTTCTTCCTTTAAAACATCCATCACATGATCACAATATATGATAGGTGAGTTGCTTGCACGTTGGTAATATATAAGTTCCTCATCCTGTTTAGGAGTGATGAGATGAGTGTCAGAATAAGTCTGAATATGAATACCGGCTCTTATGGCTTCGTTTATGATATAGTCGGTCTGTGCCATTGTCAAAGTTACTTTATGCAGTGTTTCTTTGTTGTCATAGTCATAAATCTGACCTCCGTTATAACCCACCAGGTAGATACCGGGAAAATCAAGATGCAGGGATTCCTTTACCTGTTTTATGCTGTTAATTGCCCTTCCGGAACAAAGTACCAGTTTATGTCCGGCCTGGCACCATCTGTTTAATACTTCCCATGTATAATTACTAATCTTCCGTTCACTGTTTAACAAGGTGCCGTCCAGATCAGTAAAAAGAATTTTGGTGCGCATAAATTGTTCTGGATGGGAAGCCATCCAATTTCTTTTTTCTTTTATTTTATCAAGGATTTCTTCAGGGATAACAAGATTTCCATATCCAACTGCCAGGTCCTGGCCGGGTTTTGCGCTTCCATGAAAGTCTGAACCGCCGCTGATGCAAAGGTCATATTTGGAAGCAAGGGCGCGCATTTCCCGCTCATCAGAGGCAGTGTAAGTGCTGTAGACTGCTTCCAATCCCTGTAAGCCCATATCTTTTAAAATAGAAACAAGCTTATCCAAGCGCCTATTGCTCATGTGATAAAGCACGGGATGCGCCAATATGGGAAAGCCGCCGGCTTTTAAAATAATTTCTACTGCACGCATGGGAGTGATTTTTTTCCGGGGAACAAAGCAGGGGCAGCGGTCGCCTATATATCTGTCAAAGGCTTCTTTCATACTTTTGGTATAGCCGTGATTTAACAGATACCTGGCATAGTGGGACCGGGTAATCACACAGCCTGGAAATTCATGGATTAATTCTTCGTAAGTGACAGGTATTCCATGCTCTGTAAGACGACGACACATTTCTTTGTTTCGGATGGTGCGGCCATTTACAAAGCTGGTGAGCCTGCGCTTAAAAAAATCGCTTTTATAATCAATATACAGCCCCACAATATGAATGTCCCGGCCTTCATACTCAGAAGAAAATTCAATGCCGGGAATAACTTCAATATTTTTCCCTTCAGCCGCCTGTAATGCTTCTTCAATACCTGCGGTAGTGTCATGGTCAGTTAACGCAAAGGCAGTAAGGCCCTTTTCTAAAGCATATTCTACCAGCTCGGCAGGGGTGAAGCTGCCGTCAGATTTTGTGGAATGTACATGCAGATCAACAATATTCATAGTAAAAGTAAGCTCCAGGTTAATTTTCGTCTTCCTCAGTTTGTTTGGTATAAACAGTACGTTTCCTTGCCATTTCATCACTTTCCAGATATTCATCATAGGTAGTGATTTTATCGATCAGGCTGCCATCGGGCAGAATTTCCATAATGCGGTTTGCAGTAGTCTGAACAAACTGGTGGTCATGGCAGGCAAAAAGTGCAACGCCGGGGAATTTAATCAGGCCATTGTTAAGGGCAGTGATGGCTTCCATATCCAGATGATTGGTAGGCTCATCTAAAATCAGGCAGTTGGCACCGCTGATCATCATTTTGGAAAGCAGGCAGCGCACCTTTTCACCACCAGAGAGAACTTTCACTTTTTTTACTCCATCTTCACCAGCAAACAGCATACGCCCTAAAAAGCCGCGGACATAAGTGACATCCTTAATTGCAGAGTAGCCGGTAAGCCAGTCAACGATGGTATAGTCATTGTCAAATTCAGCAGTGCTGTCCTTGGGAAAATAAGCCTGGGATGTGGTTACGCCCCATTTAAAGCTGCCTTCGTCCGGTTCTATTTCGCCCATAAGGATTTGGAAAAGAGTGGTTTTTGCCAGTTCATTTCCGCCTACAAAAGCAATTTTATCATCATGCCCTACAATAAAAGAAATATTATTTAATATCTTTTCGCCGTTGATTGTTTTGGAAATACCCTCTACCATCAAAACTTCATTGCCGATTTCACGTTCCGGGCGGAAGTCAATATAGGGATATTTTCTGCTGGAAGGCTTAATCTCATCCAGCTCAATTTTTTCCAAAGCGCGTTTTCTGCTGGTGGCTTGTTTAGACTTCGAGGCGTTGGCGGAAAACCGGGAAATAAATTCCTGAAGTTCTTTGATTTTTTCTTCTTTTTTCTTATTAGCTTCCTTCATTTGCTTGATAAGAAGCTGGCTGGATTCATACCAGAAATCATAGTTACCGGCATAGAGCTGAATTTTGCCATAATCAATATCAGCAGTATGCGTACACACTTTATTTAAGAAGTAACGGTCATGGGATACAACGATAACGGTATTTTCAAAGTTAATAAGAAATTCCTCCAGCCATGCAATGGCGTCTAAATCCAAATGGTTGGTAGGCTCATCCAAAAGAAGAATGTCCGGATTTCCAAAAAGGGCTTTGGCAAGAAGCACCTTTACCTTCTCATTGCCATTTAGATCCTTCATGACAGCATAGTGAATGGAGGTATCAATTCCCAAGCCGTTTAAGAGAGTAGCCGCATTTGACTCGGCTTCCCAGCCATCCATCTCAGCGAATTCACCTTCTAATTCACTGGCGCGGATACCATCCTCATCAGTAAAGTCTTCTTTGGCATAAATGGCATCTTTTTCTTTCATGATCTGGTAAAGACGTTCATTTCCCATAATAACCACATCCATAACAGGGAAAGTATCATATTTAAAGTGATCCTGTTCCAGCACAGAGAGCCTTTGGCCGGGAGTGATCGAAATGTCTCCTTTGGTGGTTTCAAGCTGTCCGGAAAGAATTTTTAAGAAGGTAGATTTTCCTGCGCCATTTGCTCCAATAAGACCATAGCAGTTGCCTTCAGTAAATTTAATATTCACGTCTTCAAATAAAGCTTTTTTGCCTACTCTATAAGTTACGTTGTTTGCACTGATCATTTTGTAAACTCCTCTCAAATCAAATATATGAAAAATATAGCAACATTTCTGTTACCTCACATTAACCTATTTTACAGTAAAATAGTGAATTTGCAAGGAATTTATGGAAAAATTCTATCATTCTGTGATATGATGATAATAAAGTTGAGTATAAAGCTTATTCCAGATTTGGAAAAATCAGGAAGTTAATTTGAGTGCCGCCAAAGCGGCAGATGGGAGCAAAAATGAAACTGAACTACAGGAGAACTTTTTTAATTGGACTGGCTTTTTTATCAATCAGCGCATTTTGGCAGATGTATGACAATATTATACCGCTGATTTTGCAGGGAACATTTGGACTGGGAGAAACGATCACAGGTGTGATTATGGCTGCCGATAATGTGCTGGCCTTGTTTTTGCTTCCGCTTTTTGGAAGCCTGTCAGACAAGGTGGATACGAAAATGGGAAAAAGAATGCCTTTTATTACCGTTGGTACGATTATGGCAGTGGTATTTTTGATGCTTCTTTCTGTGGCAGACCGGACAATTAATCTTCCGCTTTTTGTGGGGGCTTTGTTTCTTCTTCTTATTTCTATGGGGCTGTATCGTTCTCCGGCTGTGGCGCTTATGCCTGATTTGACGCCCAATAAGCTGCGGAGCAAAGGAAATGCCATTATTAATCTGATGGGAGCGGTAGGCGGTGTTTATACGCTGATCATGATAAAGCTTTTGGTAGGTAAAGGGGAGCATCCTGATTATATGCCTTTATTTGTCAGTGTTGCTGCGCTGATGGTGATTGCAATAGGTGTTTTGGCAATTACCATTAATGAAAAGAAAGTGAAGCAGAAGATGGATGCCGAAATCAGGGCATACGAGGAGCAGGCAGGCGTTATTGTGGAAACAGAAGATATTGTGGAGGGAGAAATAAAAGAAAAAGCCCTTATGCCTAAAGAGGTAAAACGCAGCATGATATTTTTGCTGGCATCCATTTTTCTATGGTTTACCGCATATAACGCAGTTACAACTGCTTTTTCAAGGTATACAAAGGTGGTGTGGCACCTAGAGGGCGGGGGATTTGCAGACTGCCTTATGGTTGCAACGGTGGCGGCCATTATCAGCTATATTCCTATCGGCAATATTTCCAGTAAAATAGGAAGAAAAAAGACGATAATGGGTGGGATTGTTCTAATGAGCCTGTGTTACTTTGCAGCAATTTTTGCAGCATCATATCACCCTGTGATTAATATAGCCTTTGCAGTAATTGGTATTGGATGGGCGGCAATCAATGTAAATTCCTATCCTATGATCGTGGAAATGAGTAAAGGATGCGATATTGGAAAGTTTACAGGAACTTATTATACTTTTTCTATGACAGCACAGATTTTTACGCCGATTTTGTCAGGTTTTCTTTTAGAAAATGTTTCTTATAAAACGTTGTTTCCTTATGCACTGGTATTTTCTGTTTTAGCATTTATCACTATGCTGCAGGTGCATCATGGAGATGCAAGACCGGATAAAAAGAAAAGTGTACTTGAGAATTTTGACGTGGATGATTAAAGAAAGTAAAATGCATAATGATGTGGGCAGATTACCGCATAGGATGTTTCATGTGGGAAAGGTGCAGGGATAAAATGACAATTATATATACAATAATTATTATAATAGCAGTTCTTATTTTTCTTTATTTTCTGGCAATTATGCCGAGATTGGGAAACCGGAAGGCCAGAAGAGATTTTCTGGGGATTTATTATGCCCATCGGGGGCTTCATGATAATGCGTCGGATGCACCGGAAAATTCGCTGGCAGCTTTTAAAAAGGCAGTAGAAGCCGGCTACGGGATTGAAATGGATGTTCAGCTTACAAAAGATAAGGTTCCAGTAGTATTTCATGACTTTACGCTGAAAAGAATTTGTGGGAAGGAAGGTAAGGTATGTGACTATACGCTCAAAGAGTTAAAAGAATTTAAGCTGTGTGACAGCGAAGAAGAAATTCCTGAATTTTCACAGGTACTTAAAGCTGTGGGGGGAAAGGTTCCTTTGATTATTGAACTGAAAGTGGAGTGGACGGATGTTTCTGTCTGTCCATTGGTGGATGAAATGCTGCAAAGTTACAAAGGATTGTACTGTATTGAGTCTTTTAATCCGCTGGCGCTTTTCTGGTACAGAAGGAACCACAGCGATGTGGTAAGAGGACAGCTTTCTGATGGCTTTTTAAAGTCCGGTGAATTTAAGGGGATTTTGTATGTGATTTTACAAAATCTGATGTTGAACTGGGCGACGAAGCCTGATTTTGTTGCGTACAATCATAAGTATGCAGATGTATGTGCAAGGAAAATATGCAGAAGCCTATATAAAAATATGGCTGCTGCATGGACGATTAAGAGCCAGAAAGAACTTGAAAACGCCAGAAATAAATTTGACATTTTCATTTTTGATTCTTTTATCCCGGATATAAAGTAAATATATTAAAAAAATGTTAAATATGGTAAAAAATACCTATAAATTTTTAATTTTTGGTGCATAATTGGTAAATATATGATATAATAATTGCAGTTTTGGATAGTAAGACAAATGATAAAACGGAAAGCACGTAAAGCGTACTTTCTATTTTGTCGTTTATCAATTAAAAAACAAAAAGGGAGAGAAGTGTATGGTGAAATGGGTTTATTCATTTGAAGAGGGAAGTGCCGACATGCGGAACCTTTTAGGAGGAAAAGGCGCAAATTTAGCTGAAATGACTAATCTTGGTCTGCCGATTCCTCAGGGCTTTACGGTGACAACGGAAGCATGTACGGACTATTATGCAAAAGGAAAACAGATTTCTGATGAGATCAAAGAGCAGATTTTTACAGCATTATCTCAATTGGAGGAAAAGCAGGGAAAGAAATTTGGAGATACTGACAACCCGCTTTTGGTATCTGTCCGCTCTGGCGCAAGGGCATCTATGCCTGGTATGATGGATACAATTTTAAATCTGGGGCTGAATGATGTTGCTGTGGAAGGATTTGCAGAAAGGACAGGCAATCCCCGGTTTGCTTATGACTCTTATCGAAGATTTATTCAAATGTTTTCTGATGTGGTTATGGAGATCCCCAAGTCTTTCTTTGAAAGAATTCTGGATGAACTAAAAGCGGCAAAGGGCGCAAAATATGATACTGACTTAACTGCAGAGGATTTAAGAGAGGTCATCAGCAGATTTAAAGCAGTTTATAAGGATAAAATGGGAGAGGATTTTCCTCAGGATCCCAAGATACAGTTGATGGAGGCGGTAAAAGCAGTATTCCGTTCCTGGGATAATGAGAGAGCTATTGTATATAGAAGAATGAATGATATTCCTGGTGACTGGGGAACAGCAGTCAATGTACAGGCTATGGTATTTGGTAATATGGGAAATACCTCTGGCACTGGTGTTGCATTTACCCGTAATCCTTCTACAGGAGCAAAAGGAATTTATGGTGAATACCTGATCAATGCCCAGGGCGAGGACGTGGTTGCAGGTATCAGAACGCCTCAGCCGATTACCAAACTGGAAGAAGATCTGCCTGAATGCTATGCACAGTTTATTGAAATAGCAAACCGTCTGGAAAACCATTACCGTGATATGCAGGATATGGAATTTACCATTGAAAACGGAAAGCTGTTTTTCCTTCAGACTAGAAATGGCAAACGTACTGCACAGGCAGCATTACAGATTGCATGTGATTTGGTAGATGAAGGCAAAATTACCCCGGAGGAAGCAGTACTTCGTATCGAAGCAAAATCCTTAGACCAGCTTCTGCATCCTACTTTTGATCCTGAGGCACTTAAGAGCGGCGAAGTAATTGGACAGGCGCTTCCTGCATCTCCTGGTGCAGCAGCAGGTAAGGTTTACTTTACTGCACAGGAAGCAAAGGATGCCCATGAAAAAGGCGAAAGAGTTATTTTAGTACGTTTGGAGACTTCTCCTGAGGATATTGAAGGTATGCATGCCGCAGAAGGAATTTTAACAGTGCGTGGCGGCATGACTTCTCATGCTGCGGTAGTAGCACGTGGTATGGGTACCTGTTGTGTATCCGGCTGCGGTGATATTTCTATTAATGAAGAAGAGAAAGAATTTGCATTAGGCGGCCATGTATATCATGAAGGAGATTATATTTCTCTGGATGGTTCTACCGGCAAGATCTATGATGGCGATATTAAGACACAGGAAGCTTCCATCAGCGGCAACTTTGGAAGAATTATGGGATGGGCAGATTCCTTCCGTAAATTAAAAGTACGCACCAACGCAGATACCCCGGCAGATGCTGCTAACGCAATTAAGTATGGTGCAGAGGGGATTGGACTGTGTCGTACAGAGCATATGTTCTTTGAACCTGACAGGATTCCAAAGATCAGGCAAATGATTCTGTCGAGAACAGTGCAGGAAAGAGAAAAAGCATTAAATGCTTTGATTCCTTATCAGAAGGGTGATTTTAAGGCACTCTATGAAGTAATGGAAGGAAGGCCGGTTACAATCCGTTTCCTTGATCCGCCGCTTCATGAGTTTGTTCCTACGGAACAGGAAGATATTGATGATCTGGCTGTTAATATGATGATGACTGCAGAGCAGGTGCAGGAGGTGTGTGATTCCCTTCATGAATTTAATCCAATGATGGGACATAGAGGATGCCGGCTGGCAGTAACTTATCCTGAAATTGCAAGGATGCAGACACGTGCAGTAATGGAAGCAGCTATTGAAGTAAAGAGTGAAAAAGGATTTGACGTGGTTCCAGAAATCATGATTCCACTGGTTGGAGAGAAAAAGGAGCTAAAATATGTGAAGGATATTGTAGTAGAGACTGCTGAGCAGGTGAAAAAGGAAAAGAATTCAGATATCCAGTATCATATTGGAACGATGATTGAGATTCCAAGAGCAGCACTCTTGGCAGATGAGATCGCAGAAGAAGCTGAATTTTTCTCCTTTGGAACAAATGATTTGACGCAGATGACTTTCGGATTCTCCAGGGATGACTCCGGCAAGTTCTTAGGTGATTATTATAAGAAGAAAATTTACGAATCTGATCCTTTTGCACGCTTGGATCAGAACGGTGTAGGACAGTTGGTACAGATGGCGGCCGAAAAGGGAAGAAAGACCAGGCCCGACATCAAGCTTGGTATTTGTGGTGAACATGGCGGAGATCCTTCTTCCGTAGAATTCTGCCATAAGGTTGGGCTTACTTATGTATCCTGCTCGCCATTCAGAGTGCCTATTGCTCGTTTGGCTGCTGCACAGGCGGCTATTTCTAATTGATGCCATAGGATTTTTTGTTGTCGCAGGGCAAAGAAATTTATCCTGTGAAGGGCAAACTAATCTAGCCCCCGACATAGAAAAATAAGACCTTGTATCGAAAGATGCAGGTCTTATTTTTGTT
>DKUR01000070.1 GCA_002490775.1 Lachnospiraceae bacterium UBA7199
GGGATTCACCGGCCAAGCATATATAGACAGACTGGTTATGTATACCAACAGGAAGGAGAAGTTTTGGAACAGTGGGCTGTTGGAACGGTAAAATTTATTTTGACTAATCCTGTGTATACTGGCTGTCTTATGCAGGGAACAACTTGTGGAAAAAAGCATAAACTCAGAAAACGCCATGATGTGGATATAGAAGATTATTGCATTCAGCATGGAACACATGAACCTCTTATTAATGAAGATACATTTTTCCGTGCAGCTGCCATGTTTGAGAAATCAGCAGTAAAGTATTGCAATACAGGTGGGTTTTCTAAAAATGTACCTTTACAGGAAAACATTTATGACGGAGTATTGTTTTGTGGTGATTGTGGAAAGCAAATGGCAAGAGTGGCAAATGCAAAGCAGTTTAGTTCTGGAGATATGGTACGGTACTATGGCTATTATTGTCCAGCTTCACGCAGGCTGGATGGTTTACAATGTTCTTCAAAGAGTATAAGTATGAGCGTTCTAGATAAATTGGTAAAAACAGCACTGCATCAGGAATTTTCTTTGTCAGATATACGTCCAGGCAGATTGGTAAAGGAATATGAAAGGCAGGCAGAGGAACAAAAACAGCAGGTTATGCAGAAAATTGTCCTATGCGGGAAACAGCAAGAGAACGGAAAAAAGAAAGGCAGTGAGTTATATCTGGAATACCGTATGGGCAGAATGTCTTTGGAAGAATATCAAAAAATTAAAAAGGAACAGGAAAGATTATTATGTGAAATAGCAGAGAGGAGAGAGGAACTACAGCACAGTTTAGATAGCATAGAGTGGGAGATTAAGGAAAAGGGAAAGTTTTTGCGAAGCTTGATAAAATGTAGTGAAAAGACAGAACTGACAAAAGATGTAATACATACTTTGATCCGAAGGATTATAATGTACCCTATAAGGTAGACAAAACAAGAAGAAGGGATTTCTTGATTTTAAATACCGCTGGGTAAAATTATTATCATCTGCCAGGACTGAAATTATTATCAGAAACCCTTCATGAGGACACCAAGAAAAGAGTGTATCCTATAAAATTTGCATATTGGAAATAAGTATAAAATCTAAGTTGTAGACACATAAAAAAGGAAGAAAACCTAAAAAATAGACATAGCAGACAGGTATGAAATCCTTTAAAGTGGACAAAAACAAAAGGTACGTAATCCAAGAAAATGGACATTTACATATAAGAGAAACAGGGGTTATCCTATATATAAAAAAGGAGAGAACACCATGAAAGAATATACAGTAAAAGAAATGAAGATATTGAAATCTAATCCATATACATTTAAAGTAACAAAAAAGAAGCTGTATTTTACAGCAGAATTTAAGGAAATTTTTTGGACTGGATATCAGGCAGGAACGGCACCAAGGAAACTGCTGGAAGATATGGGATATGACCTTGAAATGTTTAGTCAGAAACAGATAGACAGTCTTGTCCAGAGAATAAAGAAACAAGCCCAGAGCGGTTATGGATTTACAGAAGGTGAAAAACGTATAAGGAGAATGAAAGATGAAACTGTAAATACAGAAAATATTCAGGCTGGTTCACCAAATATTACAGTACAAATATGGAATGAAGTAAAATACTTGAGGCAGGAAGTAGAATTTTTAAAAAAAATTGTGAAAACGGAAAATGCCAGAAAGGTAAAGAAAGTATGAGTGCTGGCTGGAAATTTGAGGTGATACATGAAACTCTCAAAGAGGAAGATAATCTTCTGAATGTAAGTATGCTCTGTGATATAGCAGGAGTTTCACGTTCTGGATATTATAGATGGATACAGTCAGAAAATGTAAGAAAAGAAAGAGAAAATAAAGACAGACAAGATTTTGAACTTATATTGAAAGCATATAGCCAGAGAGGTTACAGTAAAGGTGCTAGAGGAATATATATGTGTATGCTACACTGGGATAAACCAGTAGTAATGAATCTGAAAAAAATACGCCGTCTGATGAATAAATATGGACTTATATGTCCAATACGAAAAGCAAATCCTTACAGGAGAATGGCAAAAGCGATAAAAACGAATAATGTTGCTAAAAACATATTAAAACGTGAATTTACAGAGCATGGACCAAGAAAAGTGCTACTGACAGATATAACCTACATTCCATATAATGGTAAGTTCTGTTATCTTTCAACGATACTGGATGCATATACAAAGCAGATTTTATCATATGTATTAAGTGATTCATTGGAATTGGATTTTGTATTAGAAACAGTGGACAAACTTGTAAAAAATCATGGAATAGAACTTAGCACAGAAACATTAATTCATAGCGACCAAGGCTGTCATTACACTAGTACAAGTTTTATTCAAATAGTAAAAGATAATAATCTCAGACAATCCATGTCAAGAAGAGGAAATTGTTGGGATAATGCACCACAAGAAAGCTTTTTTGGGCACATGAAAGATGAAATTGATATCAGTGAGTGTACAAAATATAGAGAAGTAAAAACTGTCATTGATGACTGGATGGATTATTATAATAATGAGAGATACCAGTGGCAATTGGCAAAACTTTCTCCTAATGAATATTACAAATATATAACTACTGGTATATATCCTTTAAAAGATGTTGTAAAAGAAATAAAGGATGAACATATAATCCCTATTTCTTAAATTAAAAAAATGTCCTTGACAA
>DKUR01000100.1 GCA_002490775.1 Lachnospiraceae bacterium UBA7199
AATGACTAGCTTCCTACTCGATTTCTAAAAATGTATAAGGTGGAATGGAATATTTAAATATGTTACGCTAACCGGCAGAGATAATAGAAATTTTAAGTACCAAAATCAAGAGGAGAAAATTTCGTGAAGTCAAAAGCAACATATATGAAGAGGTTAAAGGAATGGCTTCAGAGCACTTCAGAATCTCCATTGGAGGAAATGAATGATTTTTTTACAAAAAGGCTGGATGATTATGAAGAGCATATGTCGGTTTGGAAAAAATCATATCATATATTTGCGGAAACATTACCTTTAGAATGCAGAAAAATTTTAGACTTAGGATGTGGAACTGGTTTGGAATTAGATGAAATATGGAAAAAGAATCCATGCATAGAGGTGACAGGCGTGGATTTGTGCCAGAGCATGTTAAACAAATTGCTGGAAAAGCATCCTGATAAGCAGCTTAACACAGTATGTCAGGATTATTTTCAATACGATTTGGGTTATGGTAATTGGGATGCTGTAATTTCATTTGAAAGCCTGCATCATTTTCTGCCAGAACGTAAAAAGGAACTATATCGTAAGATATACAATGGACTTAGAGATGGGGGCATTTTTATTTTGGGCGATTACATTGCCTGTTGTGATGAGGAGGAAGAACTTTTATACAGTGTATATTTGAAAAAGCGGGAGCAATCTCCAATACCAAATAATTGTTTTGTTCATTTTGATATTCCACTGACTTTGGAACATGAAAAGGAATTATTAAAGGACGCTGGATTTGTGATAGAAAAGGTGTTGGATAACCCAGACAATGCTACGATCATTACAACCAGAAAAGGATAATGAATTAATATTTATGAAAAAACAGCAGGAGGAAAAACTATTTTATGACCGAACCTGTTTATTTTGCATAGCGCGGCTATTGCAAATAAAATAGAAGAATAATGTAATAGCCTGCGCATCAAAACGTGAAATAAACAGGAGATGCAAATGAGCTATTTAAAAAAATTAAAGTATGAAATTGTCCTGAATGATTCGTTTCCTGTCATTCGGGGCTGTTCAAAGTGTGGCAGAAAGACATGTTTTATAAATACAAAAAAGTTTCGTGTGAATGCCAATGGCAATAAACTGGATATTTGGCTGATTTATCAATGTGAGGAATGTAAAACTACTCTTAACCTTGCAATTTATGAGCGGCAGAAAGTTTCTTCCATACCAAAGGTGGAATACAAAGGTTTTTTGGAGAACAATGAGCAGCTTGCGGAAACGTATGGCAAAAATGTACAGTTATTTCAGAAAAACAAAGCCGATATTGATTTTGAAAGGCTGAATTATGATGTTGTCAAATTGCAGGAAACCGTAGAAAATAGTGATTCTGGTCAGCAAGTTGTAGTTACCATACATAATCCTTATCAACTAAAAGTCCGCCCAGAAAAACAAATTGCCAAAGATTTAGGATTATCCAGATGTCAAGTAAAAGATCTAATGAAAAAAGGAGAAATAAAACTGGAAAAAAACTGAAAAGCTGATTGAAAGGACCTTGGAGGATTTGATTCCGAAAAGGTCTTTTCAATTTTTCGCTGGTTGTCATTATTTTTGTGTATAATGAAAGATGAAAAATAAAATGAAGAGTGCTGTGTCAGGAATACATAGTTTTAAAAATGCATCTATAGATGCATAAAATGAAAAAATGCATCTATAGATGCATAAAATGAAAAAATGCATCTATGGGTGCATAAAATATTGAAATTATATTTTAAATAAACTATAATGGTGTTATATGGAGGGGCAAAAATGTTTTTCTTTTTCAATATTAATCCATATATTGCTATTATTGGTGATATAAAAAATTCAAAAGAATTAGAGAACAGGAAGAATATTCAGGTCAAATTAAAATCCGTATTGAGCGAAATAAACGAAAAATATAATTCAGTTATTTCAGCAAAATTTATGATTACCCTTGGAGATGAATTTCAAGGGCTATTATGCAGTGGGGATGGAGTGCTGGAGATAATTGAAGAAATACAAAGGCAGATGCATCCGGTAGAAATACGGTTTGGCATAGGCGTAGGTCAAATCACCACTGAAATTAATGCTGAGATGGCAATTGGTGCCGATGGACCAGGCTATTACAAGGCACGGGAAGCGATAGAAATACTTAAGAATAGTGAGCAAAAAAGTAAAACACAGGCGGCAGACATAAGAATTGAAATAGAAAATGATGAGAATTCTATAGCCATTATGCTAAATACAATTTTTTCTTTAATAGCAGTTATACAAAACAACTGGTCCGAAAGGCAGAGAGAAATTGTGTGGGCATTTGAAAAATATGGAGGAAGTCAGTTGGAGTGTGCCAAAAGATTAAATGTATCTCAGTCATCGATTCAGAGAAGCTTAGCTAATGGTAATTATTATGCTTATAAAAATGCAAAAGAAACTATAAATACTGTTTTAAAAGAGATTGGAGAGGTACGTGTTTAAAGAATATTGTATATTGCTGTTGCTTGGACATGTATTAGCAGATTTTTATACGCAGACAGCTAAAGTTGCTGAAAAAAAGAAAGTAAAAGTTAAATGGGTGTTTTTTCATGGTTTGCTTTATTTTTTAACATTGGCTGTAGTAAGCATTCCGGTAATATCAATTAATATTCTGATTTTAGATATAGTGGCTTCCATATTGCATTTCATTATAGATATAGTTAAGTTTTTAATTGTTAAAAGAAAGAAAAAAGAAAATTCAAAAGTGTTTGTAACAGACCAGATTTTGCATATAATGTGTTTACTTGTGCTGTCATATGTATGGACGAAAAATAATGTTTTAATAAAAGAAATTCCTATTGTCGCAGATTTTTTTAGAATAACTGATATTTCAGAGATACTGGTTTATAAATGGACGTTGGGAATATTGATTGTTCATAAGCCGGCCAATATTCTGATTCAAAATCTAATTGGTCCTTATAAACCTAAATTGGAAAAGGGTGAGATTAAGCCGAAAGATAATAACGTTGGGCGCGTGATAGGCACAGTAGAACGAGTTACTATGTTTGTGCTAATTTATATGAACCAATATTCGGCGATTGGTCTGGTATTAACAGCAAAATCAATTGCACGATATGAGCGTATTTCAAAAGATGAAAAATTTGCAGAATATTATCTTTTGGGCACACTGATTAGCTCAGGAATTGTAATTGTATGTGCTACTATGTTATTCAAAGTTTAAAAGTCTTAAAATTTTCTGCTACACACCATAATTCAATGAGATTTTCCACTATTATTTATCATAACAAACTAAAGGAAGCGCACATGGTTTATTTATCTAATTTTCAATTTCCCCATATTGAAAGGGAATATGACTTTATACTGGCACAAAAAAGAACTTGTTATGATACCTATTATCCGTTTCAGATATTATCGAAGCATAATCTGACAAGGCTTGATTTTGAGCCGGTTACGATTTTGTATGGAGGGAATGGATCGGGGAAGACCACTGCATTAAATGTGATTGCGGAAAAACTGAGGCTGGAACGTGATACGTTATATAACCGTTCCAATTTTTTTGAAGACTATACAAAGCTGTGCAGTTACGAGGCAGAGCTTGGAATACCGATGGGCAGCAGAATCATTACCAGTGATGATGTGTTTGATTTTATGTTGAATTTAAGAAGCATAAACGATGGCATCAATCGAAAAAGAGAAGATTTATTTGAAGAGTATCTGGAGGCAAAGTATGCTCATTTTCAGATGAAGTCGCTGGATGATTATGAGCGTTTAAAAAAAGTGAATATGGCAAGAAGCAATACACAGTCTAAATTTGTCCGCAAGAATATAATGGATAATGTCCGGGAGCATTCAAATGGAGAAAGTGCTTTTTTATATTTTGCGGATAAGATCAAAGAAAATGGGTTGTACCTGTTGGATGAACCGGAAAACAGTCTGTCACCGGAAAAACAACAGGAACTGCTCAAGTTTTTAGAAGACTCTGCCAGGTTTTTTGGATGTCAGTTTGTGATGGCCACACATTCCCCTTTTTTGCTTTCAATGAAGGGTGCAAAGATTTATGATATGGATGAGGAAGTAGTGGATGTAAAGCGTTGGAGCGAACTTAAGAATGTCAGGGCATATTATGATTTTTTTAAGAAGCATGAAAAGGAATTTGTTGAATAAGCATCGCATTGGAGGAGAGAATTATTATGTATTCAGCAGCTTTATGACGAATTGGAGGTCTGCGGCGAACTTCTTATGAGATAAAAAATTTGAGGGGAAAACGGAAGAAAAGGGTGCTTAGAAAAAGAGTGTTTTGGAAAATGCAGTTGAGGGGTTTTTGCGCCCTGAAATATATACAGAAAAGAAAAAATATGAATCTCCCGTAGAAGGTCAGGTTTTAAAAATACTGATTTCTACGGGAGATTTTTTTAAGATTTAGAGTCTAAAAATCGGTATTAACCGACAGCCCCTTTTTATTAATATAAATTCATAAGGCCTTGGTATTGACTAGGGGGGGGTAATAAGATATCATAAAGAAAATGAAAAAGGCTGGAGGGATGAACATATGTCCAGAATGGTAAAGTATGATGTTTTGAGAGTGACAGCGAGTTTCTTTATAGTTTTATTACACGTATCGGCTAGTTATTGGAGTGTGGTAGATATCTATGGCAGGGAATTTGTGGTGATGACAATTTATAATAGTCTAACCCGGTTTGCAGTTCCCGTATTTTTTATGTTAAGCGGACTTTTTCTTGTTACGCCGGAACGGGAGAATGTGGCGGTAGGAAAAAGGGTTCTGAAATTGATTGCCTTATTTTATGTGTGGTCTGCTTTCTATGCATTTCAAGGAATCACAGTTGATACAATCAGGGGATCATTCTCAATGGAGGTATTCAGGGCAGCGGTAGAACGTTTTATTTTTGGGCATGTTCATATGTGGTTTTTACAAATGCTATGTGGTTTTTACATATTGATTCCAGTGGCAAGACAAATTTGCGCCAAAAAGAAAGCTGTACGCTATTATCTGATTTTATGGATCGTGTTTCGATTTATCGTTCCCTGCCTGACAGACACCTTTCATCTGGATACAGTGCAGGCTAGGATTGATAGTCTGGGAATGGATATTCTGGCAGGCAACTTTGGTTATTTCCTGTTTGGATACTATTTGAATGTAATAGAAATAAAGAAGGAAGTCCGCTATATTATTTACACTTTGGGGATGGGAGCAGTTTGCCTGACTGCTTTTCTGACAGTAAAGGATTGCAGAGCATTGGGGACCTATGTGGAGAAATGGTTTAGCCCTGCCTCTTTAAATATTTTAGTTTTGAGCGCTGCTATTTTTCTTTTCTTTAAAAATTGCAAATTTTTTGACAGGATTAAGCGCATTAATGTATGGAGTAAGCTGTCGGCTTATACATTTTTTGTATACATGTTCCATGTGTTTGTGATTGAAAAGTTAAATCTTGTTGGGATTACAACAGTTGCTTTTCCGGCAGTTATCTCAATACCAGTCCTGACGATTTTTACTTTTGCAGTCAGTCTTGCAGGGGCATTTGTGACTGACCATATACCAGGTATTCGGAAAATAACAATGTTCCACTAAAGTAAAATGTAAATGCGGTGAACCCTATTTGCAAGTGTTCACCGCATTTAATTTAGAACTTTATATTTTATGCTATTTCGTTCTAAATATCCGGTCTCCTGCATCGCTCAAACCTGAGCAGATATAAGCTTTCTCGTTCAGACAGCGGTCTAAGTGTCCCACATAAATCTGAATATCAGGATGATCCCTGCGCAGGCGTTCTAAGCCTTCCGGTGCTGCAATGATACACATAAATTTAACTTTTATCACACAAGTTATTTCTATAATGTGTTATAATGTTGCTAGTTTAACAAAAAATATATTTGTAAAAATAACGATAGGGAGAAAATGTAGGATGAAGGATAATGAACTGCTTGCAGCACCCATCAGCAAGATCCATATGGTACCTATGGATGTAATTAATGGTTTTGAGGTCCGCCCTGGAATGTATGAGGTGAATGGCGCTACTGCAATTCCATGCGGAGTTAATTTTACGGTGTATTCTTATGGTGCAACTTCCTGTGAATTGCTTTTGTTTAGACGGGAAGAAGCAGAACCATATGCCGTATTACAGTTTCCAGAGACCTACAAAATTGGAAAAGTATATTCTATGATCGTGTTCGGCCTTAATGTGCATGATTTTGAATATGCATATCGAATGGATGGGCCTTATGATCCGAAAGTGGGACTGCTGTTTAATAAGGAGCATATTCTTTTGGACATTTATGCCAAGGCAGTGACAGGCCAGAGAATATGGGGTGTCCCACGTATGGAGGGAGATTATTACAGGGCCAGAGTGGTGAAGGATGATTTTGACTGGAAAACCTTCGGTCAACCGCTGATTCCTATGGAGGATTTGATTATTTATGAGATGCATGTGAGAGGATTTACAAAACATGCATCTTCCGGTGTCGAGTACCCGGGGACTTTTGCGGGGCTGAAGGAGAAGATTCCTTATTTAAAAGAATTAGGGATTAATGCGGTGGAACTGATGCCGATCTTTGAATTTGATGAAATGCGGGACTATCGTGAGATAGATGGAAAACCAGTAATGAATTATTGGGGATATAGTACGGTTTCCTTTTTTGCGCCTAACACCAGTTATACTTCGAAGATGGAATACAATAAAGAAGGAACGGAGTTGAAGGAGCTGATCAGCGAACTTCATGAAAATGGGATTGAATGTATATTGGATGTGGTATTCAATCACACGGCTGAAGGAAATGAATGCGGCCCCTGTTTTTCCTTTAAAGGCTTTGATAATAATATTTATTATATGCTTACGCCAGATGGAAAGTATTACAATTTCAGCGGCTGTGGCAATACTTTAAACTGTAATCATCCGATTGTACATCAGATGATTTTAGAGTGCTTAAGGTATTGGACGACTGCTTATCATGTGGATGGATTCCGGTTTGATCTGGCAGCTATTCTTGGAAGAAATGAGGATGGATCACCTATGAGTAAGCCGCCCCTTTTGCAGAGCCTTGCTTTTGATCCAATTTTGGGGAATGTGAAGCTGATTGCTGAAGCATGGGATGCAGGAGGCCTTTATCAGGTGGGAAGCTTTCCTTCCTGGAGCCGTTGGGCGGAATGGAATGGCAAATACCGGGATGATCTGCGTGATTTCCTGAAAGGGGACTTTGGCATGTGGGAGACCGCGGCGCAGAGGATCACTGGCTCTAAGGACATTTACAATCCGGCATGGAGAGGGAACAACGCATCAGTAAACTTTCTTACCTGTCATGACGGATTTACTCTTTGGGATTTATACTCCTATAATGAAAAGCATAATGAGGCCAATGGCTGGGATAACACGGACGGGTGCAATGACAATCGAAGCTGGAACTGCGGTGTGGAAGGGGAAACAGATAATGAGGAAGTTCTTGCTTTACGCAGGCGTCTTGCTATGAATGCTTTTGCCGTATTAATGTGCAGCCGTGGAACACCTATGTTTTATGCAGGAGATGAGTTTCTCAACACGCAGTTTGGAAATAATAATGCTTACTGTCAGGACAACGAGATTTCCTGGCTTAATTGGGAAGATTTAAAGAAGAACAAAGTCCATTTTGGTTTTTGCAAATATATGACAGCGTTTCGGAAAGCCCATCCTGTGCTGCGAAAATTTGCAGGAAATAGTTGGTGTGGGTGGCCTGAAATTCAGGTGATGGGGGCAGACGCCACAAGCAAAGTGCTTCGTGTGATCTATGCCGGAAGAGTTGAAGTAGATGACCGGGGGAATGGTCATGACGATATTGTCTGTCTCGCAGTAAATGTTTTCTGGGAGGATCAGGAGATATGGCTGCCTTCCTTACAGGGCGGAAAGGTCTGGTATGTAGCTGTTGACACTAGCGGTAAGTACCTGCATGATTATATACCGGGACAGCAGGGGATGAGCAGGCTGCCGGAAAACAGGGTGATAATTGGCGCCAGAAGTGTATGTATTTTTGTTTCCTGAGGGAAGGTAGTGTGAAAAATAAATTTTCACACTTCGTATTTAAGCAGTATCGCAAGCAGTGCTTGCGATATGCATGGGGATTATTATGAAAGAAATACAGAAATTTTACAATATAGAATGCAAAGAAAGCGAACGCTTAATGTCTCAGGCAGGGCAGATTGAGTATATTACAACAATGAAATATTTAAAAATGTATTGTAAAAAAGGTATGTCTGTTCTTGATGCATGTGCAGGAGGCGGTGTATATTCGTTTCCACTTGCAGAATTAGGCTGCAAAGTTTGGGCAGGTGATTTAATGGAAATAAATGTAGCCTATATAAAATCTGAAAATGCCAAAAATCCTAAACTACAATACATTTACCAAGGGGACGTACTAAATTTATCTTGTTTTCATGATCAAAGTTTTGATGTTGTGTTAAATTTAGGTTCCTATTATCATTTGTGTGATGAGGCAGATAGAAATAAATCGTTGGTTGAAACGCTCAGGGTACTAAAAAATAATGGTATATATATGATTTCATATATTAACCGATGTGCAAATTATATGGCACACTTTGAAGAGCTGAAAGATAATTTTTCTTTTTTAATAAATTATATGCATAGCGGCTGCATAGAAAATAGTACGCTGTTTTATTCTTCGACACCTGAAATGATAGAAGAGGACCTAAAAAAGCAGGGGATGAAAATACTTCATCATGTTGCAGCAGATGGCCCTATTTTTATATACAGGGACATTGTTGAGCACATGAATAAAAAGGATTTTGAAGCATTTATGAATATGCATTTAGAACTATGTGATAAAAGAAGTAATCTGGGATATAGTGAACATGGTTTGATAGTGGCACAAAAAAGCGACGGAGCATTTTCATATGAATAAAAAATCAATATATAGAAGTGCGAAAGCAAAAAAAGCAGTTTTAACGCTATATGACAAGCAAATGAAAGAGTTACATATTTCTTTTCAGGATATTTACGTAGAAACCTCTTTTGGAAAAACCCATTTAATTGAATGCGGAGATAGTAATAGGCCGCCGCTTCTAGTATTTCATGGAGGTAATGCGACGACTGCATACAACTTAAAATATTGCGATTTTCTTCTGCCGCATTTTCATATCTACGCAGTGGATACCATTGGACATCCTGGAAAAAGTGCGGAAATCTCGCTTTCTCCTTTTAATCAGGATTATGGAAAATGGGCGGAACAAGTAATTGAAAAGTTGGGCTATGATCAGATTGCCTGCTTTGGAGGCTCTTTTGGAGCGGGGATTCTGGTTAAGGCTATGTGTGCCGCTCCAGAAAGAATTTCAAAAAGTGTATTGTTAGTGCCTTCTGCCATTAAAAATGCACCTTCCATAAAAAGCATCAACATGATGTTTCCAATGTGCATGTATTATCTTACTCACAAAGAAAAGTGGTTTATAAAATGCATCCTGCCAATGGCACTAAAAGAGGAATTTGTTTCAAAAGATATTTTGCTGACAGCCAGATGCAGTATAGATAATGCTAAAGTTAAATCTATTATGCCTCAAAACGAAAGGACGGACCAGTTACGAAAATATAAAAATCCTGTGTTGGTAATGGCAGCGGAGAAGGACTGTCTTTTTCCAGCAGGGGGCGTGCTTCGAAGAAGCAAAAGGGTATGGCCGCAAAGCCGCTGCTATTTACTGCGGGACAGAGGACATATTCATGAATTGACCGAAAAAGAAAAGCAGATGATTATAAAAGGATTAAAGTAAGGCAAGCAGGATGGTTGAAAACAAGACATGGGTAAAAGATTGAATAAAACAAATTATTTTATAGAAGGACTACAGGGAGCCGGAAAATCTACTTTTGTACAAAAGCTTTCTGAAGTTTTAAATGATTACAAGGTTTTTCGGGAAGGCGATTATTCCCCTGTTGAACTGGCTTGGTGCGCATATGTGACAGAGGAACAATATACGAATATACTAAATGCTTATTCGGAAATTCAGGCTGATATTAAAGGAAAGACATTTGCAGAAGGGAATCACAGAATTATTTGTTATACACAGATATTAACAGATCTTCCCGGTTTTCATAGAGAACTGGAAAGGTATGATATATATAATGGAAGGTATGAGATAGATTCTTTTGAAGGGATCATTTTTGACCGCTTTAAAAACTGGAATGGGGAAAGACAAATTTTTGAGTGTTCCATTTTTCAAAATATCATTGAAAATCAGATTTTGTATTTGATGATGTCAGATGAAGAAATTATAGATTTTTACAGGAGATTAAAAAATATTTTAGGGGATAAGCCATATAAAATTATATATTTGGATATGGAGGATATTGCAGACGGAATTCGTGTGATCAGAAAAGAACGTTCTGATGAGAAAGGAAATGAGTTTTGGTTTCCTTTGATGCTGCAATATTTGGAAGAATCACCTTATGGAAAGGCACATGTACTGGCAGGTGAGGAAGGACTATTTAGGCATTTAGAGCATAGAAGGGTTTTGGAACATCGGATTATTGAGGAAATTTTCAGGGAAAATACGATAATTTTAAAAGCTAAAAATTATAAAATGGATAATATTATTACATTGCTGTAAAAGCAAAGCTTTAAGAAAGGTTTATACATATTTGCTCCGCTGCTGCGTATACTGTCTTTGAGGCGGTTTGTATGAAACAGTTAAAAAAATATATAATTATAGGTATAATTTTTGTCTTGATAGCAGGGACGCTTGCCTATTTTTTATATGAATGGACTAGAAATAATTTTGTAATAGGTTTATTTACCCCGGTAAATGAATCTGTGTGGGAACATATGAAATTGCTGTTTTTTCCTATGCTGATCTATACGATTGTGGCAGTTTTTAATTTAAAAAAAGATGAGCCATGTGTCATTTCTGCATTCTGTTTTGGAATTTTATTGGGAACAATTTTGATTCCGTTCTTTTTCTATACTTACATCAGTATTTTGGGGAGAAATATATTTGCTTTAGATGTAGGTACCTTTGTTTTAAGCACTATAATTGCATTTTATTCAGTTTATAAGCTTACTTTGTCATGCAAACTAAAGGCTTATACTTTTTTGCTTTGTGGTCTGGTGGCGGTATTATTTATTTGTTTTCTGGTATTTTCTTACCATCCCCCTGAGCTGCCAATTTTTGCTAATCTGGAAAAAGCATAAAGGAATTGGTATAATATTGTCACGCTGTAATGGAGAGGTATGAAGAAATGGCAGGCAGATATTTGGGGAAGAGCTTACAGGTATCTATTTGCATGGCTCAGCAGCAATGGGATGCTTTCATCCTGATAAAAGTGACATTGATTTAATCTTTGTGATTGAAAATGTGATTACAGTTGAACAGAAATTGAAATTTATGGATGAAATTGTAAAGTTAAATAAACTTGCGCCAAAGAAAGGGATTGAATTTATGCAGAGTAATAGCATTTGTACAGGATGAATTGATTACTTCTAAAGAGCAGGGCGGCCAATGGGGCGTGAGGAATTTAGAGTTACAATATCAGGGATTGATTTTTGAAGCGCTTGAATGCTATGCTTCAGAGAAAGAAATGATTGTTCAGGAAGAGGAAGCAAGAGAATTTGCACGATATATGGTTAGAAAAATTGAAAATATGATGCCTAGCAGAAGAAATCAGGTTAAGTAGGGAGGAAAAATAAAAATGCAGGTGATAGATTATTATAATTGTGAGCGACAGGAATATTGGCTTGAGCAAATAAAGAGAAGCGATTGGGCGGCAGGTCAGTTTCTTTATGAATTGCTTAGTGAAAACAAGTTTAAGGATGCTGTGGGAGAAAAATCTAAGGTATTAATGCTGGTGAATGGAGATGAACTTATTTCCTTCTGCACTTATGCGGAAAAGGATGATATACAGCCTACAACCTTAACTCCCTGGATGGGTTTTGTTTATACCTTTCCGGGGCACAGGGGGCATCATTATATGAGAGAACTATTCTTGGAAGTTGAAAGGCTTGCTAAAGCTGAGAAAGTACATGATGTTTTTATTTCAACAGGCCATACAGGATTATATGAAAAATATGGCTGTGAATTTTATCAGATGATGAAGGATATGGATGGAGAGCTTTCCAGAGTTTACAGAAAGCATATAGATGAATAAACGATTCATATATATATATTTATTTATTTATTTTGCTCTTTTCTACTATAATATTATACCACAAAAATGCTTAAAATTAAAGACTGGTAACTGTATCAATGCAATGTTAGTATAGTAACTGCTACATTTTCATAGAGCGTAAGCATGATGGCGAAGAATTTGAACGCTGTTTATGTTTCAATTACCTTACTGGTAAAAATTACTATAGCATTGAACAAAGATCAGACAGTGGGAGGTATGTATGGGGAAAGATTGGATTGAATTATTACAGCAGCAAAACCAGTTAAGTAAAGTGGTAGAAACAAACCGAATCACGCAGAAGTTTGGGCTGACTCTTAGCAGGGAAGAAGCACAGCTTATTTTAAGCGAGCGCAAATCTGCATTAAGAGAGCAGAGAAGGGTGGAATTTGGAGAAGGCATAATCCCTAAAATTATTTATGAATTTTGCGATTCAGATTTTATTGATCAGGACAATTATGTCCAGACAATGATTCGACTGCAGGAAATTTTTTATTTATATAAAAATGAAATGCAGGATGAAATATCGGATGATGAACTTTTACATTTTATGAAGGAGCAGTTTGAAGAAAAATGTTTTGGGGATTTGGATTATCTGGAAGGCACATGCCTTTCTATTTTTTCGCAGGCAGTCAGAGCAGGATACCGGGGATATAAAGCTTCGGAGGGACGGGGAGAATATGAACAATTTGATGAAGTTTCCAGATGGGATTATGAACTATATCTTGAAGCTTTAAAGGAGCTTTTATGGAGGTGATCGGCAGATGAATTATGAAATGGAAGAATTAATGCCGATCGTAAGTGATCTGGCGGAACAATATAATGCTTTTGAAAGTACATCAATGACTTATGAAAAGGCGGAGCAGTTATTAGGTGCAGTGCTCTATTGCATCAATGAAGCATTAGGGCAAGGCAAAGATGCTGACACATTACTTCCGGCAAAAGAGTTATCAGCGCGAAAGGCCTACGAAATGGGGGCTGAATGGGTAGCCTGTAAAACAAAGAAAGCATTGGAGATGTACAATGAGATCCGGCCCCAATTAATCTGTTGTGGAAATGTATGCCTATATGACACTTTCGTAAAAGGACTTCCAGAATTTTTCAAGTGGTATGATATAAAATTTGCACCCCAGAATGAAATTTTAACATTAGATTATCCGGTTTTGAAAGACATTACACAGCTTACCGGTATTGATAAGGTTTATGAGTTTATAAATTGCATTCGTCTGGAACAGCAATTTCTCAGTAAGTTCAAGGAGCCGGATTTGATTCATATATTATCCCGGCATGAAAAGCAATATGAAGACAGTATGGATAATATTTGTGAAATTGTTTTTACAAATGTGATTATGCATATACTGGCAGGAAAATCTTTATCAGATGGAGAGTTTGGCAAGGCAGATGATCAACAGATAGAAAATGTATTTATTCAGGAAAATCTTGAGAAGATCAATGAAAAACTGGAAAATGCAGTTAAAATCCTTGTACAGGAATACTTTGATGATAACGAGGATATGTTGGCTTATCTACTAAGTCCCATGAAAGGAATTATTCTTCGGTTCATTACTCACTTGGATTTAGACTGATGCCGCTCTTTAAGTGCCATTGCAATGAGATTAATAAAAATCATGAGGAACACATATGCGGTTTAATTATTATTGAGCAGTTAAGCCATTATTTACAAGCACATACAGGCAGGGTAAAATAAAGTGTAGAAAAAGAAATAAATTGAATTTTCGTGGGGATAAGAAATGGACAGCAATAAGGTAAAAAATATCATGTTTTCACTAGGGGCGGATTTGTGTAAGGTAGCAGGCATTGACAGGTTTGATGATGCTCCGGCAGGCTATCATCCACTGGATGTATTTCCTTCCTGCAAGTCTGTGATCTCTTTTGCATGCAGATTTCCGGCAGGTACCCTTACCTGCAAAACATCAGTACCCTATACCAGAGTGAGAAATTCTATTACTGCTAAGATGGATGCTATTGCCTTGGACTTTTGCATTGAAATGGACAAGCATAAGATAGCGGCAATACCAATTCCCACCAATGAAAGCCAGTGGGATATAAAGACCGAAAGATGGCGCTCCATTGTTTCTCAAAAACATGCGGCGCAGGCAGCAGGCTTGGGAACTATAGGCAGACATTCTTTGCTGATCACACCGGAGTTTGGCAGTATGGTCTGGCTTGGGGCGGTTCTGACCGAAGCAAAGCTGGAGCCTGATCCTGTGCTTAATAGAATATGCAATGACTGTAATTTATGTGTAAAGGCATGTCCCGTAAATGCGTTAGAACATTTGGAAATAAAGCAGCAGGTTTGCTGGGATCATGCATTTGGAGACAATGAAGAAACCAAAAATTGGGAGATTTCCTGTCATAAATGCAGGGATATCTGCCCCTATAACTTAGGATATCAGATTTAACATGGAAGAGGCAAATCATTATGAAAAAGATTTTAGTTACAGGCGGGACGGTATTTGTCAGCAAATATATTGCAGAGTATTATGTAAAAGCAGGAGATGAGGTATATGTACTTAACAGAAATCATCATCCCCAGCCGGAAGGATGCATTTTGATTGAGGCGGACAGACATGACCTTGGCGATCGGTTAAAAGAATATGTGTTTGATGCAGTGCTGGATGTTACGGCATATACAGGTGAGGATGTAGAATTGCTGTTAGACGCATTGGGGGAATTTAAGGATTATATTCTGATCAGTTCAAGTGCAGTGTATCCGGAATATCTGCCACAGCCTTTTACAGAAGAGCAGGAAACAGGTGTAAATAAACATTGGGGGGCTTATGGAACCGGAAAGATTGATGCAGAAAAAGTTCTGCTGAAAAGGGTTCCTTTGGCTTATATTTTTCGTCCGCCTTATTTATATGGTCCCATGAATAATGTATATCGAGAGGCTTTTGTATTTGAATGTGCGGAAAAGAACCGGAAATTTTACCTGCCGCGAAAGGGGGAAATGGGACTGCAGTTTTTTCACGTAAGAGATCTGTGCAGATGTATAGATGGTGCTTTGGAGCATCATCCCTCAAGGCATATATTTAATGTTGGCAATGAAGATGCAGTTTCTATTCGGGAATGGGTAAGCTTCTGCTATGCGGCAGCCTGGAAAAAACCAGAATTTGTAGAGGTTCATTTGGATATCAATCCCAGGGAATATTTTCCTTTTCATGATTATGAATACAGGTTGGACGTAAAAGAACAACACATGCTGATTTCTGATACGGTTTCATTGCAGGAAGGACTTAAGGAAGCTTATCTATGGTATCAGGATCATAAAGAGGAAGTGAATAAAAAGGATTATATAAAATATTTAGATGCCTTTTGATTTTGAGAGGAGTATTAAAAAAATGATAAAAGAATACCTAAAGCTGGCTGTTTTTGTTTTTGTGCTGGCTTTCCTTGCGGGATGTGGGAAAAAAACAGAAGGGGAGCAGGCAGAAAGCAGCAGCCGGGAGTTAGCTTTGTGCGAGACGGAGGTATTTTTTCCCGACAATAATTTTGGATTGTCATCTTTCTTTGAAGAAGATAACATTGTAGTGGCAGAATTGTCTGATGGGGCTGTATTAAGTAAAATACCTATTGCTTTTGACGAATATCGGATATTTTTAAGTATGATAGATGAAAATAAAGGGTATTTGTTGTATTGCAGCACCCCGGGAGCCGGTCAGATGATGAAAATACTATATTTTACAAAAGACAGGTGGCACAGTTACACGGAAGCAGACATTAGTCTGCAGTTGGACGGATATCCTACAAGTTTATCTGCAATGTCGGAGGAACAGCTTTTTATTGGAACACAAATGAGGAGCAATGGATTTTTATTTGAGACGACGAATGGAGGCAGGGACTGGATTTCTTTTACGGTAGATGGAAGTGTAAAAAACTGTCAAGACGGATATGCGCCCATTGTTGATCAAGAAAATGAAATTACGTATGTGCTTTTAAGATGTGGTGAAAGCTATTTACTATACCAGTTGAATGATGTATGGGAAAAGAAAGGCAATTTTCTATTAGATAACCTTGTGGAAGAATTTTTTGCCAGTGACGGAAAACTCTGTATTGTTGATGATCAGGGAAAGCAGTATCGGATAGAATAAAGGAGGAGCAAAATGCAAAGAGTTATAGAAAATTTTTTGGAGTACGTAAAGATTGACACTCAGTCATCAGAGGACAGTACAGAAACGCCCTCTACACAAAAACAACATAATCTGGCAGGACTTTTAGTGCGTCAACTTACAGAGATTGGGGCAGAGGAGATCACCTATGACAGAGAACACTGTTATGTATATGCTTCGGTACCTGCATCAAAGGGATGTGAGGATGCGCCGGTTATCGGGTTTATTGCCCATATGGACACATCACCGGCGGTAACAGGGGAGGGCGTAAAACCCAGAATTGTGGAAAATTATGATGGAAAGGATATTCTGCTAAATCAGGAAAAGAAAATTGTTATGAAAGTAGAAGACTTTCCAGAGCTGCCTTCCTATCAGGGGAAACGCCTGATTGTGACAGATGGAACTACGCTATTAGGAGCTGATGATAAGGCTGGGGTTGCAGAAATTATGGCAATGGCAGAAGAGCTGCTGACGCATCCAGAGATTCTGCACGGCAAAATAAGGATTGGATTTACGCCGGATGAAGAGGTGGGGGATGGAGCAGATCATTTTGATGTGAAGCTTTTCGGCGCAGACTATGCTTATACGGTTGATGGCGGAAGGCTGGGAGAATTGGAATATGAAAATTTCAATGCCGCAGGAGCGAAGGTATTCATTCATGGCAGAAGTGTGCATCCGGGAGATGCAAAGAATAAAATGCGGAATGCAATTTTAATGGCTCAGGAGTTTCAGGCAATGCTTCCTGTGGCAGAGAATCCTATGTATACCTGCGGTTATGAAGGATTCTTCCATTTAGACCAGTTAAATGGTTCGGTGGAAGAAGCAGCAGCGGAATACATTATCAGGGATCATGACAGGACAAAATTTGAAGAGAAAAAAGAATTATTTTTACAGGTTGGAGCGTATTTAAACAGCAGATATGGTGAAGGAACCTTTGAAATAGAGATGAAGGATTCTTACTACAACATGAAAGAAGTAATTGAAGAGCATATGCATTTGGTTGATTATGCCAAAGAGGCTATGGAGGAATTGGGAATTACGCCAGTGGTGGTCCCTATCCGTGGCGGAACAGATGGGGCAAGGCTTTCTTTCATGGGGCTTCCATGTCCCAATCTTTGTACAGGCGGACAGAATTTTCATGGACGATTTGAGTATGCCTGCGTAGATGAGATGGAAAAGATTGTGGAGCTGCTGATAAAGATTGCGGAAAAGTATCAGGATTTTAGGGAAATAGGACGATAATAATAGTAAGTAAATACAAGGATGTGTTTCAATAGATTACAAGGATGTGATGGAATGAAAATTGGAGAGGCGCAGCAGATTTACAGACAGCAGGTAAAAGAATACAGGGAGCAAAGGGCGGTTTTGTCAAAACAGCTTCAAAATGTGCGGTCAAAAATGGAGCATTTTCAGGATAAGGATGGACAGTTTGCTTCAGAAGCTGCTACACTGGAACTTACTATTGGCGCATTAGATGAAAAGAAAGATGAATACCAGAAATATCTTGACAGGCTTGCGGATCAGTATTGTGCCCATTGGAATGCAACTGTGGCAGAACAGCAGGCGGATGCTGCGGAAGAATATGCAGTTGAAATGGGAAAAATCCTTGAGGTCGCAAGGCGCATTATGAAGGGTGCAACTGTGCCAGCGGCAGATGAAAAAAAGTTGATGGAGTTTAGCTTTGAGATGTATCAAACCGCGAAAAACATAGGTGCATTGGCCCGCAGGGAAAAGAAAGAGGAATATGATTCTCTTTGGGGAGATGAGGAAAAAAAGGAGTATGACGATCCAAAGGAAGTTGCGGAAAATGCTCAGGCACCGGCCGGAGAACCTGCCATTGTGGATGTTTCGGAAGTGATGAGTTCGGTTGAGAGTTGAAGATAATAATGATTTATTGGGAAAGAAAAAGGCCAGGCATTTTTATGCGATGGCCTTTTTGTAGTACATAAGAATGGCAGGCATCCGTTGTTTAACATAAGAATGTTTCGCGAAGCGTGTCATTCGTTGTTTAACATAGCAGCAGGTGTAGTTTTGTTATGTTTTAATACGTATTAATTTAGACATAGTTTCCAATAACAATGGAATATCAATGGGCTTGGTCAGATGCGCATTCATACCGCTTTCTAAGGAAGCCCGTTTATCGCTTTCAAAGGCATTGGCCGAAAGGGCGATGATTGGAATATTTGCCAGGTCAGGATCTTCCAAAGCCCGGATAGCCTTTGCTGCCCTAAGGCCGTTCATTACAGGCATTTGTATGTCCATTAGGATTAGAGAATAATCTTCAGGCCGGGCTTTTTTCATTTTATCAATAGCAATGCTTCCATTTTCGGCTGTATCAACTAAAAATCCTTGATCACGCAGTATTTCTGTTTCAATTTCCAGATTAATTTCATTGTCTTCAACAACCAAAATTTTTAGTCCTGACAGATTGCTATACGAGCTTTGTGCGTTTTCAGACAAAGCAGGGGCCAAATCCTGCATACGGAGAGTTAAAGTGACAGTAAAAGTAGTTCCTTTGTGGAGGGCACTGTCAATTTCTATATTTCCGCCCATCATATCTACAATATGCTTGGTTATCGTAAGCCCCAATCCTGTGCCAAAAGCACCGCTTAAAGTAGTATTGTTTTCACGCTCGAAAGGTTCGTAAATATGGGCAAGAAAATTTTCACTAATGCCAATTCCGGTATCCTGAATTTTAAACTGATATACCGCACACTTGTTTGAAAGAGTATCCAGTTCTTTGACGTACATATCAACTTTACCGCCGGATTCCGTGTATGTAATTGCGTTATTTGTAATGTGATGAAGAAGCTGAGTCAGTTTGTCACTGTCTCCATAAATATCAGAGTGTATCAACTCGTCAGTATGCAGGGAAAAGTCAATGCTTTTTCCAGAAGCATGTGGAAAAAGAGTGTTATATACATCACACATAATGTCATGAAGGCTGCATTCTGATTCTACAATACCGGTATTGTTAGATTCCAACCAAGCGATTTTCAATACTTTATCAATTAAATCCAAAAGCTGGCGGCTGGAAGCTTCTATTTTATCAAGATAGTTAAGTACAGTGTTACTGTCAGCAATGTTTTTTCTGGCTAGGGAGGTAAAACCAAATATGGCATTTAAAGGAGTGCGCATATCATGGGACATATTAGCAAGAAATGTATTTTTAACATCCATTGCCAGATTTGCATTTTCAAGAGCATTTTCCAGTAGTTGATTCTGTTCCATTTCACGCTGAATTTCTTCATCTACGATTCGATATCCCATAACAACTTGGGAAATATGGTCAGTACTTCCCACATTTACAATGCGAAGCTGTAAAAATTGTATTGCCTGATTGTTGATCACCCGATAATTTGTATAATAGGTTTTGGTGGTTGAAAGTTTGGCACGGATATAATCAGGAGCAGTTACTTTAATAAGCAGTTCCTGATCCTCTGGATGAACCCAGGTATTAATATACTCGGAAGCAAAACCGAGAAAATCACGGGAGCGCAGTTTTTGATTAAACTGTTTTTGAGTACGGTCGCTTAAACGGTAAGGCAGAACTTTATTTGAATCCAAGTCTACGTAAAGGATGGAATCGTAATTAATACTAAGCCCTTCTATTACCTTAAGCCGGCGGAGCTGTTCCTGATCTATCAAGGTTCTTTCTTTATTATATTCATCAATGATTTCCTGAATTTCCTGCTCTTTTTCATTTATGAGAATTGCATTTTCAGTTAGCTGGCGGTTTCTTTTCTCGGTAGCATCGCCAATAAATACATAAAAAAAATCTCCTACAGTTTCACTATGGATAAAATGACCGTAATCTTCGATCCAGCGAATTGAGCCATCTTTGCGGAGAATACGGTACTCAACATAATCAAGGTCATATCTGCTGGAAGCGATTTGTTCCTTAATGCTTTGCTCAACTGCATCTAAATCTTCGGCGTAAACAATTCCCTTGAAAGAATTCCCAGTAAGTGTCTGAAATTCTTTCATATTGTTACATTGAAAAATTCGGAGGACAGCTTTGTTTGCGTATACTATCTGTTCTGCCTGATCTGCACGATAGATAAAAAAACCTCCTGGCATTTCATCCATAAAACGAATCAGGCTGTATGCTGTATGCAGGTCCTGTGAGTTTGATAAAAGGGAAAATGCTGTCTGCCAGTCATTTTCCATCAAGTGTTCCAGATCAATATGGTTTGCTTCAGAAAACTTAAGGAGTGTTAATATATATTCAATTAAGAGACGATCTGTATTGGTATAATTCATGTATGTGCTCTCCGTAAATCTTTTCATAAATAAATTTTAGCATAAAAAGCACAGGCTGTCATTATTTATGTGCTTTCGTATTATAAAAGAATATGATATATTCACAACAATAGTTATGAAAATTCATGTGATTTTCTTAAAAGCAAAACTTGGGTTATAATATTTGCAGATGGAATAATTAGAATGAAAGCAATTAAATAAATTGCCCTGTGAGATTAGTGAAGTACTTACAAAAGGGACAGAAGATTTACCGGGATTTGGGACGATAAATTAGTCCCAGCTCCCGGTTTCTTCTGCTATAAGAGATTTTTCATGACAAACAGGGCATGGAAGATTTTCTATGTTTTCAATTAACTCAGTTTCCTGCCCGCATTTTGCACATTTTCCGATAAATTTTGTATGGGAATCACCTAAGTCTAAATAGGGAATACTTTCTATACTGTTGCATTGTTTGCAATAAGAAAGCTGATAATGAAAATCAAACCAGGGAAACATTGCTTCACCAATGCAGTTTTTGATTTCCTTTTGCACGTCTTCCGAAAATAGCGCAGTGACTTGTTTCAGCTCCCCATGCGTGATTCCACAGCCGATTTGACATTGCCATTGGGCTTTACAGCATGTGCAGGATATTTTTACAGTTACCCCCATTTTCTGGCTCCTTTCTTGATTTTTATTCCAAGAGACTTAAAACATAATCTGACTGGCGATTCGCCTGCGCCAACATGGACTGACCTGCTTGAAGTATAATCTGACGATTGGAAAATGCGACCATTTCTTTAGCCATATCTGTATCTCTGATACAGGATTCCGCTGCGGTAGTATTTTCGATAATATTATCCAGATTGTTGATGGTATGCTCAAGACGGTTTTGAATGGAACCATAATGACTTCTTACTCTGCTTACATAGGAAATCGCATTCTTGACTGAATTAATAGCAGAATAAGAATCTTCCACTGTCTTGAGATTTACATAGGATAACCCCAGCGCGGCAGCATTCATTTGATAAAGTTTAAATTCTATATACTGTTCCGCTTCAGCTCCTGCCTGAATACGCACTTTTGCCGGGCCACTTGAGAAATCTACATCAATTTGATTGATCTGGAAGTTGCCGCCGGCTGCACCTGAACCGATAACAGGTCTTCCGGCTCCGCCATCAGATAGACTGTTTGCTATCACAGAACCCGCCCCATCTTTGGAATTATATGCAAGCTTTCTGGTAAATTCTGTTAAACCAGCGTTGCCGCTGCGGAATAATTCTTTTATCTGGGCCTCGCTCATTCCGGTGTGTTCGCTAAGTGCACTGTTTAAAGATTTGCCCTGAAGCAGGGAATTAAACACTTTATTCATTCCTGCTGCAATGCTTTGAGCAGATACAGCGCCTGTGCCTCCGTTTGCGAGATAACCTACGTATGCCGAGGCAAGGTATCCATGACCGTAAGGCCTGCTGTCGATTGTATATTTTTTTAAATAATTTTTTATATTTGCATCCTGACTTGTATCAGTTTCAGATGTCAGTTTGTTCGCGTAATAAAGAAGTTCATTGTTCCAGTTGGTGGGAAAGCCGCCGCCTGAAAGCTGAGCAGTTCCTTCTACAAACCAGGCGGGGTACTTTTCCCCCTTTCTTCCACTCATCCCGTCAGTTAAATTATATTGCATTACGGTATGCATTAATTCATGAGCAATAGTTGATTCGAGAACCTTTGCTTTTTCACTGGATGCATCTGCATCTGCATTGGTAAAATCTGCGGAGTCGACCTTTATGTACATGGAGACAGGAGGCCCGCCTGAGTGCTTATAACTATAACCGGCCAGGGCCAAAGTATTTCCTGGGCCATCTATAAAGGAGATGTTAAGGGACATATTGATTACTGTACTTCCTTGTGCCTGAGCAAATGCAGGAAAAGCATTAAAAATTTGTGAAATGGCATTAGGGATCATCTCATTAGCAATTTTATCGGCAAGTTCACCTTTGCCAGTAGCATTGACGCCAGCTCTTGCCATATTATCCATACCATTTATAGAATAGGAACTGTTTTTTAAATCAATAGATAACTCGTATGAAAAGCTGCCGGCCTGAGAAGCTGCCATAGGTAAACTTCCATTTTCAGGGAACAGCCGAATTTCGTTAAATACAGTATGATCAGCAATTTTATCAATTTCCTTTTTAATTAGTTGTACTTCCTCATCTGCCATAGCACGATCCGCATCTGATAAAGTGCCAGTGGATGTTTTAATAGTTAGTTCATTCATGCGCTGCAGCATGTCATGAATTTCATTTAATGCACCTTCGGCAGACTGAACCATAGAAATACCATCCTGAGCATTGGAGGATGCCTGTGTTAATCCACGTATCTGTCTGCGCATTTTTTCAGAAATAGAAAGCCCGGCAGCATCATCTGCTGAACGGTTGATCTTATAACCAGAAGATAGTTTTTCTGCTAGTTTTGCATTTGCCTTACCATTAATTGAGAATTGTCTGTTCGCGTTCCATGCGAGTATATTATTTTTTACTGATAGCATCTTTACTCCTCATTGAGTTGGGCTTGTTGGCAACAAGAAAAAATATATTTTGATATGGTTTCGGGGTTTACTCGGTATAATAAAAACTGTGGAATACAGCAACCCCACCGCTTAAGACGGGGGGGTTGTTAATTATGAGAAATAACTTGTTTTTGGATTCATGAAATCATATGCATGGAGATTAGTATGATTTTAATATGTATCGGCTTAATGTTAAGAAAATATTAGGAAATTTAATAAAAAATGCAAAAAATAACGTTTTAGAAGAGGGGAACTTTTGATTCATATTCGTAGCTATAATTTCATTAGCTGCTGCAAGGAGCATTTTTGCATGGACGAAGCCTGTTAACTAATATTTAGCCAGTGAATCATTGCGTTTTTGGTTTATCATCTGTATCTAAGGGTGGCTGGGAGTCAAGCCAGGGGGTAATCATTTCTGATATTTTTTTAACTGCGTTTTGGTCGCTGAATACAGAAGACATTGACAGGATGCAAAGGGCGCCCCAATAAGCATTTATGACTTTATTCCATTTATCTAAATTCGCATTTATTGTTTTTAAGTGTTTCATAGCTTCGCGATAAATATTAGGTATAGATTTTTTTTTATTGTCAAGGAATCTTTGTGTCATTACGCAGAGAAGCCAAGCACGATACTTTTTATTGCTAGTGCTATTATCAATTGCCCAAGTGTATAGATTTTGAAAAAGAGCAATTTTTTGTTCTGTAGACATTCTTTTGTCGTCAACAGTTTGAGGGGTATTAGGAGTTACGTTAACCATTTTTTGCATGACTGTAACCTGTTCCCCTACAGTATCAACAGAGTGAATAATTGCCTCTAATTTTTCTTTCACACTATTTAATTCATCCAACTGTGTATTCATAATAGATTCATTTTTATTGTTAAGAATTTCTACATTTTCAGTAGTCTTAGCCAGCCTGTCAGTGGATTCCAAAATTCTAATTTTAATGTCATTCGTGGTACGTTCGCCGGAGATACTCATCCAGATGGCAATGACAGATAAAACAATAGAAGTAATTGTACTGGCAAAGGAAACCTGGGCAACAAAAGTATCTTTATTGCACAGAGAAAGCACAATGCTTCCAAGGGAAATAACTGAAGCAATTGCTATAAGATATTTAATGTGAAGTTTGTTTTTTTCGTTTTGTATTGTGTCTGCATTTTCTTTTTTTTCCATCATTTGTACCTCTCTTTATTTTCGACCGTTAAAGTTTTATCTCAATTAAATTAGAACTTAGGTGTGAGGTATTGTATCATGATAAGAGGAGGAAGTAAATAAAAAAATGATTTAAACTGTTTGATATTACCTAAAGTTCATTGAGAGTGTTTTGAAAAGAAGGTATAGTAGAAATTAAAGAAAAATGTCGAGGAAAAGCATATGATTATATTATTTATGTTTTTTATATTGTTTCTAGTAGGAGTTTTATGCTTATTTTTTGTACTGATTACTGAGATAAAAAAATATAAAGAATCTGAATATTATAAGAGTACAAAATTCCCATACTGGAAGATGTATTTTGATAAAGGCAGGTTTGGCGAATATGATACTTATAGATGTTTATGTTCTTTAGAAGGTTATAAAAAATATTTATTTAATTGCTACATTCCGAAGACAGACGGAACAACTACTGAAGCAGACATAATAATGATTCATGAGTCAGGAATTTATGTTTTTGAATCTAAGGAATATAGTGGATGGATATTTGGTACAGAAACGCAGCGGGAATGGACACAGGCACTGCCGACAGGAAGGGGAAAAAGCCAAAAGGAGCAATTTTTTAATCCTATTATACAGAACAAAGTTCATTTAAAATGGCTGCAATTGTATTTGAAGGATTTGAGTAATGTGAAGTTTTATTCCTATATTGTTTTTGGTATGCAGTGTGAGTTGAAAAATATTACTTTGACAAGTGGTGAACACCATGTTGTTAAAAGAGAAGAGCTGTTGGAGACAGTTTTGCAAAACGCATTTGCATCGGCAGAAAAGATTCCAAAATTATTAATAAATGAAATATATGAGAAATTATATCCATTAACACAGGTTGGAGAAATTGAGAAAAATGAACACATTGAAAATATAAGGAAGCGCTATGAGAAACCAGTTTCTTCTACAGAATTACCAGAAACACAGGAGAAAATATGTCCCCGCTGTGGAGCAAAATTGGTGCTTAAAGTGGCAAAAAGAGGGAATTATGCTGGCAATAAGTTTTATGGGTGTAAAAATTATCCGGGGTGTAAATATATAGAAAATCTCAAATAAAATATAAAATGCTGATCTTGTATTATATAATATAATATTTCTAAAAGTATATAAGGTATTTGAAGAAAAATGGATTGGAATGACTATGGATAAAAAGTAATCAGAGATAAAAAATTACAAGATGGGTGTAATACGACATTTGTTGAATGCACAAAATATTGGCGGTTATTTTTATGATGAAGACACAAAAACGCTTCCCGTATTTATTAATTATGACAAGGCAGATGATGCAATTGCATATGAAGATAGATTTGTTTCGGAAAATCAATTAATTGTGTTGTCAAAGCATTCCAGAAAAGTAACCTCAAAAGATGTTGTACATACTTATAAGAGCAGGGAAGCAGATAGAGATGAAAACAATAGAAGCACGAGGCAGCAAAGTGGCTTTTGCCGGAAGAATTAGATAGTGTGGATTGGCTTCCGGCGGATTTGGGATTGATTGAAAAGCTTAAAAGCTTTTCCGGTACTTTAAAGGCGAGTTCCCATACTGCCTTTTAAACATTCGGATAAAGTGGCTGACATTGGGGAAGCCGGCGCACAGTGCCACTTCTGTGACAGGAAGTTTTGTTGTTTCCAGAAGCTGTTTAGCGTAAGTAAGGCGTAAATGATTGGTGTAATCAGAAAAAGTCAGCTTGAAGTGCTCTTTAAAGTAACGGGAAATATATTTTTCTGATAAATGAAACTGAGAAGAAAGTTCTTTTAGTGAGAGTTTTCCTGTGTAATGCTCCTGAATATAGGCAAGCATTTCTCTTTGCAGGTTGATTTGGCTGCCGGGAAGAGATGGGGGAAGCATCAGGTGATTTGCTGCTATAAGATCAAGTGATTTTAGCAGTAGGAGGCGGGTTTTTATCTGGCAATGGAGAGATACTGTTTCCTGATTAAGCAGAACAATTTCCTCTAAAATGCTGCATAGTTCTTTTGACAAGGCGGGATCAGAAATTTCCTGTGATAACTGGAGCTGACCACTGCGGAGAGGCATAAGAAGGTCAGCTTCAAGGCTATCCATTGTCTGGAAGGAAATAAACTCTAAGGGAAACAGCAAGGTAAAATAGGCCACAGACATATCATCAGAACGCATGAAATGCAAAGATCTTGGATTAACCAGAAAAATAGATCCATCATGTCCCAAATAATCCTGTCCTTCAATGGAGACATGAAGTGTCCCCTGTCTGATATAAATGATTTCAAGTTCATCATGCCAATGTACTGGAAACTGAAATGGATGGTGAACATTGTGGATAAAATATTGATCATAAGGATATTCCTTAGTACCATGAGGAATGTTTTCTTTTAATTCTACTATCATAGACTTTTAAAGCCTCTTCTTTTTTTCTATTCAGTATACCATACAAGGTAGAAAAAGTGCAATTTTTTGCTGAAAAAATGCAAGTATTTCTCATTAGAAAAAGATAAAATATAATATTAGTAAGATAAATTGGAGGAATACTTATGAAAGGCGAAAGAAAAACTTTAGGACAGTTGTTTATACCAATCTGTCTTGAAACCTTGTGCTTTATGTTAACTGGCATGGTGGACACCATGATGCTGTCTTCTGTGGGAGATCAGGCGGTAGGTGCTGTTGGGACAGCAAATACATATATCGGAATTTTCATTATTATGTTTTCTATCATATCTTCTGGGATGATTGCAGTTATGACACAGTATATAGGTGCAGGAAGAAAAGGTGTTGCTTATCAGGCAAGACAATTAGGGCTTATGTTTAATGCAGTAATTGGAGTAATATTGTCAATTATCTTATTTTGTTTTGCAGAAAATGTACTTTTGATAGTTGGTGTGGCGGACAGACTGCGGGAATATGCGGTTACTTATCTTAAAATTGTGGGCGGATGCTGTATTCTAAACGCACTCATTCCTATTTTTTCAAGCTATTTAAGGGCTTTTGGACATACCAGACAGCCTCTGCTGGCTACAATTGTAGGAAATATTGTTAATTTAATTTTAAATGCGGTTTTTTTATTTGTTTTTCATATGGGAGTAATGGGAGTGGCGCTTGCCACAGTGATCTCCAGGGTATTGAATCTTTTGATTGTGATAACAGCTTCTCATTTACTGGTAGATGCAGGGAAAGATCCGGAACGGATTGCTAATAAAGAGGTATTCAGGAAGATTATCCGCATTGGGCTGCCCTCTGCATTAGAGACAGGATTGTATAACTTTGCAATGACGTTGATTATTCGGTTTTTAAATCAGATGGATACAGAAGGCATCAATGTAACAGCTCGTTCCTATGCCATGCAGATCACTAATTTTTCTTATTGCGCGGGGGCGGCACTGGCGCAGGCGAATGCTATTTTAACAGGCTGGCGGATAGGGGCCGGTAAATATGAGGAATGTGATAAGGGAACAAAGAAAGCGGCGCTTATTGGTGTGATGGCAGCGGCTGTGCTGGAAAGTGCATTTGCAGCATCCTCTGGTATTTTAATGAGAGCATTTACTGAGGATTCCATGATGATCACATTAGTGGGAAGGCTGCTCATAATAGATATTTTTCTTGAAGTAGGGCGGACGACGAATCTGGTTTTTGGCCATGCCTTGAAAACCAGCGGTGATGCTATATTTACTACAGTAATTGCAGCAATATTTATGTATCTTTGTGCGGTGGGTGGAACTTGGTTTTTTGGAATTCATTTAGGGCTGATGGTTTCAGGGGCATATATTGGTCTTGCAATGGATGAATGTGTGCGTGCTGTGTGTATGTATTTGCGCTGGCGGAGCGGAAAATGGAGGAAAAAAGGATTGATCAGCACTTAAAAATTGTCATAAAATATGCAGTTGGTGTAATAAAATCAGGCGGAGAACAGATAAGTATTTTGTAAATATGTGCCGATAAAAACATTAATAAAAGTGTGCCGCTTGGACCTTTCAGGAAAGCGGCGCAGTCCTGAATGACGGAGGGACTGCAGAAAGGAGAAACATGCAGATTGGAGCAAATTTATCTGACAGAACCAGTGCCATGTACAAAAACAGTGCAAGAACTAACTATGCCGGCGCAGTTTTTGGTGTGTCAAAAGAGGAGATGGCTTATCAGCAGTTCGGTGTCAGCAGTGCAGTGACTAAGGCGGAAAATGCTTCTAAGGGAGAATTTTTAGGCATGACTATGGTTCCTGAACCAGGGGAATCTTCCGTTTACGGAATGAGTGCATTGTGGCCAGAGGACTCGACGCCTGATAATCCTATCGTACAGATTATTTCAAATTTGGGCGGAAAGAAAGAAGTCTATAACGTAGATGTAAGCAAGGTGGATCCAAGGAACGCTTCCTCTCTTGAAATGTTTGCCCTGCTTAGTTATTCTGACAAAATGGGGATTTCTAATGGAGGGACTTTTGGATCTTTTCATCAGGCAAAGGTATATGCAAGTAATGCACAGGAGAACGGATACATTGAGGATTTGTCTGGGCATAAGGCGTTTTTAAGCTACAAATTTGACTGGGAAAAGTGCATAGGAACCATGATGGGCGAATATTTTACTGCACAGGTTTACAATCAGTATGAAAATTGTAAGAAACTGCTTGCAACATTTGATGCCTTTTCCAAGCAGTTAGAACAGTCAGAAGAAGGCACGGATTATTTGGAATTGATCAGAAGCAGGAAGGATGAAATATTAGAAAAAGTAAAAAAGGGGAAGACGGAGCCTGTTATTCAAACGGGAGCCCAAGCCTTTTCGGAAAAGGAATGGGACAGACTGCTTGAGCAGTTTGACTCGGCAGAAGATGCACTAAAAGCGATGATGCGCGAAGAACATGCAAAGAGATTGAAAGAGCAGATCAATAAAGCTGAAATCATGAATGACATGGACAAGGAAGCAGAAAGAATTCTTACCAGCGAGTCAACAATGTGCACCCTTCCTTCGGCAGAATCTGGAAAAGAAAATGTGCGTTACATTACCTGGTATACGGAAGAAGGAATTTTTTGCAGAAAAGCAGGACAAAAGGAAGGCTACGAATGGTCCATTGCCTTTGAAAACAGTGATCAGTACGATAAGGTGATGGAATATCTATGTCAGCAGGAAGAAGACTCCGATTGGAAATTTGCCGCTGATGAAAGCTTTTGGAGAAGATTTCTTGGATGATTTTTTCAAAATAGCTGCCACAAATTTGTACAGGAATTAGAAAGTACATAAATGAAACAACAATTTAGAGTTTAATACACAGAAAACAGGGATAGGTCTGCAAGACTTATCCTTGTTTTCGTGTACAGATATCTTGAATCTGCAAAGGATGTCGTATATAATTTAACTTGTTATTTGTACTATGATTATATTAGTACAAGGCTATTTGTGCGGGCATTATGAATAATTTTGATGGCAGACAAAAAAGTGCCTTCGAAAATTTCTCATTGTCCATCGCTTATGATCTGGAATGGAGGATTACTATGAGGCGATTTTGTACAAAATTATTGGTATTATGTGCCATTGTTGGTTTTGGCGCAGGAATTTTGGCAGGATGCGGGGCAAAGGATGAGGTATCTTCCACGCAGACACAGGAAGCATCACAAGCGGAAACCGCAGAGCAAGAAGTAATTGCATTTGCTCTGCCTGATGGTCAGGAGGAAGCTGATGTTTATATAGAACCAATTCCGGATATTTCAGATGATTTTATAAGGGGGATGGATGCATCTTCTGTGCTTGTGAATGAAAAAAGCGGTGCGGTTTATTATAACTATGAAGGCGAAGTTCAGGATGTGTTTATGACGCTGGCACAGTCTGGAGTAAATTACATCCGCCTGCGGGTATGGAATGATCCGTATGATGAAAAAGGGAATGGATATGGCGGTGGTAATAATGATGTTGCAACAGCTATAGAGCTTGGAAGAAGGGCGAGCAAATATGGCATGAAGGTATGCATTGATTTTCATTATTCGGATTTCTGGGCAGATCCTAAGAGACAGCACGCACCTAAGGCATGGGAAGGTATGAGCGCTGATGAAAAAAGCAGTGCACTTTACGAATTTACAAAGACAAGTCTTTCGGAAATTCTTGATGCTGGTGTGAATGTAGGGATGGTTCAGATTGGTAATGAAATTAATAATGGCATGTCAGGGGAGATGAAAACATCTGCGGTCATGAAGCTTTTAGATGCAGGCAGCAGAGGGGTGCGCGAAATATCCAGGCAGTATGAAAAAGAGATTCAAGTTGTTGTACATTATACGAATATAGATGAAGCTGATAAAATTGACAGTATAGCGGGTGATTTACAGAATTACGGTATTGATTATGATATTTTTGCATTATCCTACTATCCTTTTTGGGATGGAACAATGGAAAATATGCAGGAAGTTGCTAAAAATATTCAGGATAAGTATGACAAGAAGGTAATGATTGCAGAAACTTCTTACTGCTACACTTCCGAAGATGGAGATGGCAGCAAAAACAGCTTTGAAGGCATAGAAGATTTGGTTGAGGGATATGCTGCTACAGTACAAAGCCAGGCATCCATGATTCGGGATATCTGTGCCGCGGCAAACGAAGCCGGTGCGCTGGGAATATTCTATTGGGAAGGAACATGGATTCCGGTGGGACCTGCGGATAAAGACAATTCTCCTTTATGGGAGGAGTTTGGAAGCGGATGGGCAAGCAGCTATGCGGCTGAGTATGATCCCGAGGATGCAGGGCTTTACTATGGAGGATGTTCCTGGGATAATCAGGCTATGTTTGATTTTGAGGGGCATCCTCTTGCGTCCTTAAATGTTTTTAAATACTTAAAATATGGCGCTGTTGCGCCACTGGCAATTGATTCTATTCCTGAAGTGCATGTTTCCTGTGATGTGGGAGGGGAAGTTAAGCTTCCTGAAACAATTGACGTAATTTACAATGACCGTTCGGCCAATGCACAGGTGGCTGTTACATGGGATGAAATACAGCTTGCTGCTATTGACACAAAAAATGGAGGCATTTATGAGATTGGCGGACTTTTGGAGGACGGGACAAAGACTACCTGTTACGTGGAGGTTAAAATGATCAATCATGTGCAGAATCCAAGCTTTGAGGATGTCGATACTTCGATGTGGAAGGTCGCCTATGAAGGCAGCAGCAACCCTACGGATTTCCAGGTAAAAGCGGATGATGCTTATACAGGTGAGGTTGCTTTTCACTTTTGGTCAGGAGATTCTGATATGGATTTTTCCATTACACAGGAGCTTACAGATTTAGAGCCTGGAACTTATCAGCTTTCTGTTTATGCGCAGGGCGGTGATTTGTCAGAAAATTCTGAGATGGAATTATTTGCGGTAACTGGCGGCGAAGAACAGACAGCTCCCTTTATGGTAACTACCTGGGCAGACTGGAAGAATCCTTCTATTCCTCAAATTAAGATTACGGATGGAACATTAATGATTGGAGTGCGTATGAAGTGTAATGCTGGAAGCTGGGGAACAGTGGATGATTTTATATTAAACAGAATTTCTGATTAATTGCAGCAATTTTCTATTTAAGCAGTACCGCAGGCAAGCTTGCGATATGCATGGGGATTAGAATGAAAGAAAGAAAAAAGCGCATTTTTGATATTATACAGATTGGCAGGCGGGAGGACTTTATCAGCAGAGCTTTTGACATCTTTATTGTTTTGGTGATACTTGCCAATATTGCAGTTTTATTTATGGAGACCTTTGACTCACTAAAACAATATACGGAAGTATTTAAAGCCGTTGAAATGGTGACAGTCGCCATATTTTGTGTGGAATATTGTTTGAGGATCTGGACGGCGGAGTTCCTTTATCCTGATAAAAGCAGAGGCCGGGCGGTTCTTAAGTTTGTTTTATCTTTTGATGGGATGGTTGATCTGCTTACGATTCTCCCTTTCTTTTTCCTGTCGGGGTTTGTTGTGTTTCGAATGCTGCGGGTAGTAAGAATATTTCATTTATTTAGAATTAATGCCTACTATGATTCCTTTCATGTGATCACTTCTGTTTTGTATGAAAAAAGGAATCAGATCATTTCCTCTGTTTTTATCATTTTTGTGCTCATGTTGTCTTCTTCCTTGTGCATGTACAGTGCAGAACATGAGGCGCAGCCGGAAGTTTTTAATAATGCTTTTTCCGGTATCTGGTGGAGCATTTCCACTATACTTACAGTTGGCTATGGGGATATTTATCCAGTCACTGTTTTAGGACGAGGAATGGCAATTATTATTTCCCTGCTGGGGGTAGGCGCTGTGGCGATTCCTACCGGTATTATTTCCGCTGGTTTTGTGGAGCAATACACACAGCTTCAAAATAAAAACAGGAACTTTGGCGGTGCAAGAGGGACTGTGAGCGTTACGGTAGATGCTTCGGGGCCTTTTACGGGAAAAACGGTACAAAATATAGAAAAAGGGTATCATATTGATGTGATTGCTTTTGTGAGAAACGGAGCAGTGGTACTTCCTACAGAGGAAATTATAGTAAAAGAAGGAGATATCCTTCTTTATCAGGCTGGAAATGGATAAAAGCATAAAAATAAATTAAAATGGAAAGGAGTGGAAAAATGTCTGAAAGCAGTTCTAATTACGTGGTGGAAGTATGCTGCGGCAGTTTGTATGATGCACAGCAGGCTTTTGAAGGCGGCGCTAAACGAATAGAATTAAACAGTGCTTTGGCGCTGGGTGGTTTAACACCGGCGACAGCAACTTTGCGCATGGTAAAGGAAAGAATGCCTTCTTTAAAGGTGGTTGCAATGGTTCGGCCAAGGGGAGCCGGGTTTTGCTATACGCGGGAGGAATTTCTTGAGATGGAAGCATCCTGTCTGGATTTGCTGAAAAGTGGTGCTGACGGCATTGCTTTTGGATGTCTTAAGGAGGACGCCAGTCTTGATCAGGAAAAAAATAAACGAATGGTTTCTTTGATAAAAGATGCTGGAAAAGAAGCGGTATTTCATCGGGCCTTTGATTGTGTGGAAGAGCCTTTTTCCGTAATGGAACAGTTAATAGAAACAGGGGTGGACCGGGTACTGACCAGTGGATTAAGGAATAAAGCAATGGAAGGTGCAGAACTTTTACAAGGGCTGCAGGAGCGTTATGGAGATAAAATACAGATTCTTGCAGGAAGCGGTGTAAATGCAGATAATGTATGGGAATTGTTGGAAAAGACAAAGGTAACCCAGGTGCACAGCTCCTGCAAGGGTTGGATGGAAGATGCAACTACAGTCAGAAACGGGGTATCCTACAGTATGTTCCAGGGAGAGCAAAAATATATGTATGATGTAGTTTCCAAAGAACTGGTACAAAAGCTTCTTTTTCAAGTTGCCGGATGGGCAGCAAAGAAGCATGAAGGATAGTCATATAAAATGAAACATAGATAAGTGCAATTATTTTAAGGAGGAGCATGAAAATGCAGAATGTAATGGTAACTGATACTATCAAGTACGTAGGAGTAAATGACAGGGACATTGACTTGTTTGAAAGTCAGTATGTGGTACCAAATGGAGTATCCTACAATTCTTATGTGATCATGGATGAAAAGATTGCAGTTATGGACAGTGTGGACAAGAGGGGAACCACAGAATGGTTTGAAAATCTGGAAAAGGTTTTGGAGGGAAAAGAACCGGATTATTTGATCGTGAATCATTTAGAACCGGATCATTCAGGAAATATTCAAAATTTTCTTGAGAAATATCCAAAAGCGCAGCTTGTTTCCAATGCAAGAGCCCTTGGCATGATACCCCAGTTTTTCTCAATTGATATCAGTGGGCGCAGTGTGGTAGTAAAGGAGGGAGAAGAACTTTCTTTGGGAAACCATGTGCTGACTTTTGTAATGGCTCCGATGGTACATTGGCCCGAAGTGATGGTAACCTATGATAAAACAGAGAAAGTGCTCTTTTCTGCCGATGCCTTTGGAAAATTTGGAACACTGGATACCCAGGAGGACTGGACTTGTGAGGCAAGGCGGTATTACATGAATATTGTAGGCAAGTATGGTGCCCAAGTGCAGGCATTGCTTAAAAAGGCAGCGGCTTTGGACATTCAGATCATATGTCCGCTGCATGGCCCTGTTTTGTCAGAGAAAGAAGGAGAAAAGAAAATCGCATACTATCTGGACAAGTATCAGACCTGGAGCAGTTATACGCCGGAGGATGAAGGAATTGTGATTGCTTATGCGTCTATTCATGGGAATACAAAGCAGGCGGCTTTGAAGCTGGCTTCTATGTTGGAAGAAAAAGGCGCAAAAAAAGTAGTATGCTTTGACTTGGCAAGGGATGATATGGCAGAGGCAATAGAAGATGCCTTCCGCTATGATAAAATGGTGTTGGCATCAGCGACCTATGATGCAGGGCTGTTCCCTTGTATGGAAAGTTTTCTTGCCCATTTAAAGGCAAAAAATTATCAGAAGCGCAAGGTTGGATTGATGGAAAATGGAAGCTGGGCGCCTATGGCAGGAAAGCTGATGAAAGAAGGACTTTCAGGGTTGAGAGAAATTACTGTACTAGAGCCAGTGGTGACTATAAAATCAACTCTAAATGAACAGTCAAGGGGGCAATTAGAACAATTAGCTGATGCACTCCTGGCATAGAAAGATCAGAAACATATTTTTCTTTGAACTGCGCACAATACCTCCAAAGGATAAAGCTTAGGAGGTATAAAAAAGTGGAAAAGAAAGAGTCTGTCTGGGCAGCGCGGATTGAACTGCCGCATTTTGATACACTTGAGGGTAGTAGAAATACAGACGTATTAATAATTGGCGGCGGCATGGCAGGAATTTTGTGTGCATATTTCCTGCAGAAAGCAGGTGTGGATTATATTCTTGTGGAGGGAAGAAAAATCTGCTCCGGCGTCACTCAAAATACCACTGCAAAAATTTCAGCGGCACATGGCCTGATTTATCATAAACTGCTGTGCCAGGCCGGGCAGGAAAAGAGTAAAATGTATCTGGAAGCAAACCTAAAAGCAGTACAAAGCTTTGGGGAACTTTGCAGAGGAATGGATTGTGATTACAAAGAAGTAACCTCCTATGTCTATTCATTGTTTGATAGAAAGAAATTAGAGGATGAAGCGGATGCGCTCCGGCATCTTGGATGTAATGCCGGAATTGTGGAAACACCTAAACTGCCCATGCAGACCAAAGGGGCAGTTTATATGGAACATCAGGCGCAGTTTCATCCTCTTAAATTTGTGGCAGGAATAGCCCAGGGACTTAACATTTATGAGAATACCTTCGTAAAAGAATTTAAGAATCATACTGCTGTGACTGACAGAGGAAATATTGCTTACAAAAAAGTAATTTTTGCAACACATTTTCCAATTGATAATAAACATGGACTTTATTTTTTGAAAATGTATCAGCACCGTTCTTATGTGATTGCCTTGGAAAATGCTGAGGATGTGCAGGGGATTTATGTAGACGAGGCCAAAGAGGGATTTTCTTTTCGAAATGATAAAGAGTTTCTTTTTTTAGGAGGTGGTTCCCACAGAACAGGGAAGCAGGGCGGCGGCTGGCAGGAATTAAAGGAATTTGCACACCGCTGTTATCCAGAGGCATCCATAAAATATGCCTGGGCAGCCCAGGACTGTATGACACTTGATCATGTTCCTTATATTGGGACGTATGGAAAGCATATGCCAGATGGCTTGGTGGCAACAGGATTTAACAAGTGGGGAATGACTTCCTCTATGGTTGCAGCAAAAATTTTGACAGACCAGATTTTGGGGAAAGAAAATCCCTATGGGGAGGTTTTTGCCCCTGCAAGAAGTATGTGGAAACCTCAGCTTTTGGTTAATGGCCTGGAAGCTGTTGTTAATCTGCTTACCCCCTCAAAGCCAAGATGCCCTCATCTTGGGTGTGCTTTAAAGTGGAATCAGGCAGAGAGAACGTGGGATTGCCCTTGTCATGGCTCCCGGTTTGACAGGGAGGGAATGCTTTTAAATAATCCGGCCAATGGAAATTTAAAAAGCAAGTAAAGGAATTTTATATCAGCATACAAGTTCCCGGAAGGTTCGGGGACTTTTTTTGCATTTGATGAAAGCAAAGGGGCAGGATATGTTTTGGCATCTTGCCTGTAGAAAAAGGGTGTGTTATGTTCAATAACAGGAAGTGTGATAAAGAGGGGTGATGGATTGAAGATATCAATTAATGTGGAAGAAGATATAAAAGACATAGAGATTACAATTTCCTGCAGCAGGCTGACACCGGAAATAGAAAAGGTGCTGGCAACGCTAAGAATGTTGGAAAGACAGCTATTGGTCAGAAAAGGAGAGGAAACATATATTTTGGATGTCTCTAAGGTAATTTATCTTGAGTCTGTAGACAGAAAAACCTTTGTTTATACCAAAGAAGACATATATGAATCAAGCTTAAAATTATACGAATTAGAGCAGCAGCTTGATGAATGCGGGTTTTTCCGGGCAAGTAAATCCTGTGTGGCAGCGTTACAATATATTAAGTCTTTAAGGACAGACGTGAACAGAAAAATAAAAGTAACGATGGAAAACGGGGAACAGATTATGGTATCCAGACAATACGCTGAAGAACTAAGAAAGAAACTGGGGGTGAAGTAGATGGATGAGAAAAAAACAATATTTGATTATGTAACAAGGACGTTTACTACATTCGGTTTTTGTGTGGTATTTCTGATCTTTTTCTGCCTTACGTTCGGGGAGGAGGCAAAAGAGATCTCCAGTATGTTTTCTTTAGGCAGCAGGGGCCTTAGCACAGCAACTATGATGCAGTTTCTGGCAGTGTCGGTATTAACTTCATTGATTAGATTCCTATTTTTTACGGATATTATCATTAAGAAAATGCCAATTGTTGGAAGGACTGTCTGCATGGTCTTGTCAGAAGTAGGCATTATAGTGATTTTCGTGTTGTGCTTTGACTGGTTTCCCACAGATATGTGGCTGCCCTGGGCTATGTTTATTTTATGCTTTGGCCTATGTTTTTTGGTAAGCGCAGCAGTCACAATATGGAAGGAAAAGGAAGAAAATAGAAAAATGGAAGAAGCCCTTGCAAAATTAAAGAGGCAGGATGCTGCTTTCTATGAAGAGGATGGAGAAAAAGAATGGAATATGTAATTGAAATGCGCAATATTGTAAAGAAATTTGCCCAAAAAGAAGTATTAAAAGGCGTCAATTTAAAAGTTTCTCACGGAGAAATTTTTGGACTCTTAGGTCCCTCTGGAGCAGGAAAAACTACAATCATTAAAATATTGACCGGGCAGCTGCAGTGTACGGAAGGTGTAAGTACGATTTTAGGGCAGGATACCGCAGCGCTTACATCTTTTGTTTATCGGAAAATGGGAATGATGATGGATAATCTGGGGTTGTATGAGAGATTATCCTGCTATGATAATTTAAAGCTTTTTGCCAAAATTTATGATGTGCCCCAGGGAAGAATATCAGAGGTGCTGAAACAGGTGGATCTGGCAGAGGCAGCCAAGGTGCCTGTATCAAAGCTCTCAAAGGGAATGAGGGGAAGGCTGGCGTTAGCCAGAGCGGTAATGAACGAGCCGGAGCTTCTTTTTCTGGATGAACCCTCCAGCGGTCTGGACCCGCAGGCAGTCACAATGATTCATCAGTTGATTAGAAAGGAGCAAAAAAGAGGTGCAGCTATCTTTCTGACAACACATAACATGGAAGAAGCAGGTAAGCTGTGTGACCATATTGCTCTTTTAAATGAAGGGAAGATTGTAGAGTATGGGAGTCCCAAGGAGATCTGCTTAAGATATAATCATCAAAATAAGCTGCAGATCAGGCTTTTGGATGGAAGAAATGTGGTATTGCCAAATGGAAAGTTCGCGGCAGATGAGGTAAAGGAATATTTGGCGAAGGAAATGGTGGAAACGATTCATTCCACAGAGCCTAGCTTGGAAACCGTTTTTATGGAGCTTACAGGAAGGAGATTTGAATAAATGAAAAATATGATTGCAATTTTTCAAAAACAAATCAAGGATACTTTGAAAAATAAGTCAGTTCTTGTTCAGTTTCTTATTTTTCCAGTCATGTCAATTATTATGGAGTGTTCCATTCACATAGAAGGAATGCCGGAACATTTTTTTGCAAATATGTTTGCAGCAATGTATGTGGGAATGGCGCCTTTGGTGGCTATGTCAGCTATTATTTCAGAGGAAAAGGAAAAAAATACGCTTCGGGTGCTTTTCATGTCAAATGTAAAACCAACAGAATATCTGGCCGGCGTAGGCAGCTACATATGGGTGATCTGTATGCTGGGAGGCTGTGTGATCGGTATCTCAGGGGGATATAAAGGGGCAGTGCTTTTATCTTTTCTGGTAATTGTTGGAGCAGGAATTTTAGTGTCTATGCTGATTGGCGCAGCAATTGGCACCAGCAGTAAAAATCAAATGGCGGCAACTTCTCTGACAGTACCGGTTATGGTAGTATTTTCTTTTTTGCCGATGCTTTCCATGTTTAATGAGTCTATTGAAAAAATAGCAAAGATCACTTATTCACAGCAGGTCAGTATTTTGATAAATGGAATGGGCAAATCAGGGGTAAACCTTGAAAATGTTGTGATTATTTCATGCAATCTTTTAGCGGCAGCAGTGCTGTTTGGATATGCATATAAAAAAAGCGGCATGACTTAAAAGTTAAAGTGGAAATAACTGCGGACATCCTTCTTTTTGAATCTGTAAAATACGCTGGTTTTTACTGCCACGGAATTTCAGGCTGATATCATATTGGTCCTGATCAAATTCACCATCTACCAGAATGTCTATATAGGACAGAAAGTTTTCCGTTACCTCACAGTGAGCGTGTCCGTCAGGAGACAAAATGTCTGTTTCATAGGTATATCCGGTATAGCACCAGATGTTTTTTTCAGGAAAGCGCTTTTGAAACTGTTCAAGCAGTGGAAGAAGCGCTCTTTGATTAGCTGGTTCCATAGGCTCTCCTCCTAAAAGAGTCAGACCGCTGATATATTTAGGAGAAATAGAGTCTAAAATTTCACAAATGGTTTCTTCTGTGAAGTCCCTGCCACAGTTAAAGTCCCATGTTTCCTCATTAAAGCATCCCCGGCACCTGTGGGTACAGCCGGACACAAACAGGCTGGTCCGCACGCCAAGCCCGTTTGCAATATCGTAATATTTTATATTTGCGTATTTCATATCATTGTGCGACGCCTTTCCAAAATTGTTATTATAAATGCAGTACCCGCTCCTTGATTTCCTGTGTACGTCCCTGATTCCAGAACTGAGTGCCGATATAGCCGCAGGTGCGTCTTGCCACATTCATTTTATTTTGGTCTTTGTTTCCACATTTCGGGCATTCCCAAATCAGTTTCCCATGTTCATCTTCAATGATCTGGATTTCGCCGTCATATCCACATTCCTGACAGTAATCGCTCTTGGTATTCAGCTCTGCATACATGATATGGTCATAAATATGCTGTATGACAGCAAGCACAGCTTCAATGTTATTCTGCATATTGGGAACTTCAACATAGCTGATTGCACCGCCGGGAGACAGTTCCTGGAACTGGGCTTCAAATGTAAGCTTATCAAAAGCATTGATGGGTTCCGTTACATGAACATGATAGCTGTTAGTAATATAATTTTTATCTGTTACGCCGGGAATGATCCCAAAACGGTTCTGAAGACATTTGGAAAACTTGTAAGTAGTGGATTCTAAGGGGGTTCCATAAAGGCTGAATCCAATATTCGTTTCCTTTTCCCATTTTTTGCAGGTATCATTTAAATGATTCATAATTTTTAAGGCAAAAGGAGTTGCTTCCGGATCTGTGTGGGATTTTCCGGTCATGTAGCGGACACATTCGCATAAGCCTGCATACCCCAGGGAAATAGTAGAGTAGCCGCCATAGAGGAGCTTATCTATGGTTTCCCCCTTTTTCAGCCGGGCAAGAGCGCCATTTTGCCATAAAATGGGGGCAACGTCGGAAGGCGTGCCTTTAAGTCGTTCATGACGGCACATAAGGGCACGTTTGCAAAGAAGAAGACGTTCCTCTAAAATATCCCAGAATTTATCCATATCACGGCCGGAAGAGCAGGCTGCATCCACTAAATTTAAAGTTACAACGCCTTGATTAAATCTCCCGTAAAATTTATAGCAGCCTTTTTCATCCTTATAGATGGATAAGAAGGAACGACAGCCCATGCAGGGATAACAGTTGCCCTCCTTTAATTTTTTAATAATTTTTTCAGAAATATAATCAGGTACCAGACGCTTGGCGGTACAGCGGGCGGCAAGCTGGGTAAGATACCAATACTTGGAATCTTCGGAAATATTGTTTTCTTCCAAAACATAAATTAATTTTGGAAAGGCAGGAGTGATGTAAATCCCTTGTTCATTTTTAACACCCTGAATCCGGCCTAAAAGCATTTCTTCTATGATCAAGGCCAGGTCATCCCGCAGCCGGCCTTCCGGCACTTCATTTAGATACATAAATACAGTAACAAAGGGCGCCTGGCCATTGGTAGTCATCAGGGTGATGACCTGATACTGAATCATTTGAACACCCTGTTTGATTTCCCGGCGCACCCGCATTTCAGCCATTTTGTTGACTATTTCATCGGTTGCTTCTATTTGCTGGGCAGTTAATTCTTCCCGTACTTCCCGACGGAATTTTTCCCTGCTTACCTGAACAAAAGGCGCAAGATGAGACAAGGTGATGCTTTGACCGCCATACTGAGAACTTGCAATCTGGGCAATGGCCTGCGTTGCAACGTTGCAGGCAGTAGAAAAGCTGCGGGGGCGCTCAATCATAGTCTCACTGATAATGGTACCATTCTGGAGCATATCTTCTAAATTGACCAGGCAGCAGTTATGCATGTGCTGGGCAAAATAATCGGCATCATGAAAATGAATTAGTCCTTTTTCATGTGCATCCACAATGTCGGAAGGAAGCAGAAAGCGTTTGGTAATGTCCTTGCTGACTTCTCCTGCCATATAATCCCGCTGAACACTGTTAACAATTGGGTTTTTATTGGAATTTTCCTGAAGTACTTCTTCATTATTGCACTCAAGGAGAGATAGTATCTGCTCATCCGTGGAATTGGACTTGCGGACAAGCTCCCGCTTGTAACGGTAGGTGATATAGTTTGAAGCGAGCTTGTAGGTTTGCTGCTTCATGATTTCTTCTTCCACCATATCCTGAATTTCTTCTACGTTTGGACTGCGTTTCATTTCAACACAGAGTTTAGTAACATTTTCAACTACAGTTTTGATCTGTTCTTTACTTAAGCGGTCAGATTCCTGAACACTGGCATTTGCCTTTTTTACTGCTTCTTCTATTTTATCGGCATCAAAAGTAACTTCCATGCCGCTTCGCTTAATAATATTCATTCCAATCCCCCCATATATTGTATATTAATAATAAAATACGTACATATTTAGTATTATACCGGGTGAATTAAAATATTCAAGTATCAGTGGTTACAAAAAAAGAAAAAATATAAACAAAAAACACAGAGTGAATTTGTGCAAAAAAGAAATTAAAAAAATGCCTGTGATTTTTCAGACATCACAGGCATGTGAATAATATTATCATTTATTTTGTGGATTTTGCAAAAAAATTATCAATACTTTTCTTGATTTCATCATCTGACATGTTTTTTAAAAGATATCCTTCCGGTTTTAAGGAGACAACATTTTTGATACTTTCCTTGTCTCCCCTGCCGGTTAAAAATATAACAGGAATGTCTGCAATATCATTTTCTGAACGGATCATTTCCAATGCCTGCCGTCCATCACAGATGGGCATTTCATAATCCAGTAAAACCAGATTCGGTCGGTTGACAGCTATTTTCTTAATGGCAGATATACTGGAACTTGCTTCTATTAAATCATAATCTGCCTGTAAAAGTTTAACTATTCTGCTACGCATAAATTCAGAATCATCTACTATAAGTATTTTAGGTTTTCTATTTTTATATTCTTCTTTTTCTTTTACAAGATATTCATTTACAACATTTAAAGCATTATGTGAGTTAATAGAAATTTTGTCCCGTATGGAGTCAGCACTGGCAGCGCAAAATGCAAAATAACCTTCTCCGGTACTAAACAAAAGACTACAGGAGGGCTGTTCTCTTTCAAAGGAATTTAAAAGCTGCTCATGAGTCAGCAGGCATTCCTTTTCCAAATGTAAAAGAGCAATTGCCGGAAAACTTTCCCTGATTTTTTCTAATAACTGACGCGACAGATAGCGGGTGACATTGATTACCATATCGTCGATTCTGGGATAGTCTGTATTTAAAATTCTGCTTACGATTTTAAGCAGAAGCCGGTCTTCAAAAATGAGGGTAACTTCCCATTTTTCTTTCTGGTCTCCACGGTAAAAGAAACGACAACAGATCATCTTCCCAAAATCTTCACCAGCATATTGTTCGCTGATCAATTTTGCCTTTAAACGGAACATTTCCTGAACCAATTGCAGAATAATTGATTCTAAAGCATCATTTTCTGATTTCTGTGAAATATTTTTCCATTTACTGTTTATCTTCCCTACAATGGCCTGATCTTCTGTCTGAGTATGTGCGACTACCCAGCCAATGCAGACACCTAAGAAGTGACGGATGGATTCAACAGAAAATTGGGTTTCTTCCAATTCTGTTTCCAGCGCAGGCAATGTGTCAAACCGGAAATTGTCATGGAGACGTTTATGTACATCATAGTCTTCATAATGAATTGACTGCATATAAGATTCTTCATGTTCAAAGTGTTTTTCAACATGATTTTTCAGGTATTTTACACCTTCACGACATACCCATTCGCTTTTTTCTTCATTGTCAGTGAGCTGCAATAATTTATTCATGGTTGAAAAAAGCTGCTTATGTTCTTTGTCAATAAAATCCACACCGATTTTATATCGGTCATGCCATACTAGTTGATTCTGGTTCATGCTAATTCTCCTTATATTATAATCATTTCCTAATAGTTGGCAACGAAATTATTATATCACTAAGAAATGGTTTGTACAAGGAGCTTCAACAAAGATGCTTGTCTTTTAAAAGATAGTATAATAATTTATTACTATATAGCAAATACATTAAAACAGAGAAGGGGAGAAATATGGCGAGATTTGTAAAAGATTTGGTTTTAAACAAACCGGAAGAATTTGTAACCTTTGTGATGAACGACTATCTTCAGAAAAATCAGTTTTCCATGTCTGACTGGAAGGGTGAACCTGCTTACAGGGCAGGTGATGCTGTGCTGGAAGGCTATAAGTATTTAAACTGGTCTTATGTAAATGGAACCTTGCATCTGGAGGCATGGCTGAAAGGAAGTACCGGAAAGGAATGGGATCTGGAGGGATTTGTAGGAGTTGCCCAGAAAAAACCCTATAAAACCAGTTTAGAGCAGTTGTTTACTGCATTGCAGCAGGAGATTCCTGAAGGACAAAGCGTGGAAGACGCAGCAAAAGCCATTCCTGTTAAAACAGTGGATAATACTGGTGCAGCTACAGCAGGGCTTGTACTTGGTATTTTGAGCGTATTGTTTGTCTGGAGTCCCATTATCAGTATCGTTCTTGCAGCAATTGGTATTTCAAGGGCAAGGATGGGATTAGGTTCCAGCAAGTCTGGTATGGCGAAAGCCGGAAAGATTCTTTGTATCATTGGTGCAATTGTGGCAGTGATTCTTTGGGTTTGGAATATTATTTTAACAGTAGGAATGATTGTATAGATTGATAGGAAAATATAAGTAAGTTACATAAAAGCTGCAGGACAAGTTAGTCCCTGCAGCTTTTTTAGAGGTGCGCCTTGCGGCGCACGTTTCTTCACCTCAGGAATTTTTTCAGCAGATTTATTTTCAAATGGTTGTAGGGCTGATAGCGAATAGGAAGATCTATCCATGTTTTTTTATCTACAATACTTCTAGTGTGACTAAATTCTTCAAAACCGGCCTTGCCATGATAGCCGCCCATACCGCTTCCCCCTATGCCGCCAAAGGGCATGGCGCTGGTGGCAAGGTGAATGACAGTATCGTTGATGCATCCGCCGCCGAAATGGCAGCAGGACAAAAGTTTTTTCCATACGATGCGGCTTTCAGTAAAAACATAAAAGGCAAGGGGATGAGGATGGCTTTCAATCAGATTCACAGCTTCCTTTAGTGATTTGTAAGTGATAACAGGAAGAAGGGGACCAAAGATTTCTTCGCCCATAACAGCGTCTCTAAAGGTTACATTTCTCATAACAGTAGGTGCAATGCGAAGTGTGCTTTCATCATAATTTCCTCCACAGACTAGTTTATCAGGTTCTATTAACCCAAGTATTCTGTGAAAATGTTTTTCATTTACGATTTTTCCATAGTTGGGATTCAAAAGAGGCTCCCTGCCAAACTGCCTCGTGATTTCCCTCTGGATGGCGGTGAGAAGTTCTTCCTGAATGGATTCGTCACATAAAATATAATCAGGCGCCACACAGGTCTGGCCGCAGTTTAAAAATTTCCCAAATACGATTCTTCTGGCAGCAAGCTTTATTTTTGCAGATTTCTCCACAATGCATGGGCTTTTTCCGCCTAATTCCAAGGTGACAGGCGTTAAATGTTCTGCTGCATGGCACAGAACCTCCTGCCCTACATTTTGTCCGCCGGTAAAAAATATCTTGTCAAAACGCTGGCTTAAAAGAGCTTGGTTTTCTTTCCGGCCACCGGTCACTACAGCCACATATTCAGGAGGAAAGCATTCTTTTATTAAATTTTGCAGTGCTGTAGAAACAGAAGGCGCATAGGCGCTGGGTTTTAGGATAATAGTATTGCCGGCAGACAATGCATCAATTAGCGGCTCCAACGTCAAAAGCACAGGATAATTCCAAGGACTCATGATCAGTACGGTGCCATAAGGAGAAGGGGAACGAAAACTCCGGGCGGCAAACTGGGCAAGAGGCGTATGAACGGATTTTTCACGTACCAGATTTTTTAAATGGCGCTGCATCCAGCTAAGTTCGGAGAGCGTCAGGCCGATTTCACACATATAACTTTCTGCTTCACTTTTTCCAAGATCTCTTTTTAGTGCCTTTAATAATTCTTTTTCATGACGCAAAATGGCAGCCTTTAGTGAAGCAAGCATCTTTTGACGGTATGGAAGAGATTTTGTGGCGCCTGATGCATAAAAGTTTCGTTGTTTGTTAATAAGTTCCTGTAATTGCCTATCGTTCATGCTCATTTTCTCCTTATTCAAAATGCTATAAAATCTATAATTGTATTTTAACCCATAAAAAGAAAAGGGAATACTAGATTTTTAAACTTTGACGTGACAGGCATAGCCGGTATGATAGTGGTAAAAAGAAAATTGAGGGATAAAGGATGATAAGGATCGGAGTATGTGATGATGTTTCATGTTGTGTGGAGACACTGGCAAGTTTTGTTATGGACTGGGCAGAAATGCGAAAGATCAACGTAAAGTTGGAAAAATTCAAAAGCGGAGAAGAGGTGCTGCTTAATTTAGAGGCAAGAGGCGATTTTGCAGCAGTATTCATGGACATTGAGCTGGATGGAATAAATGGAATGGAAACAGCTTTAAAACTGCGGAAGGCAGACAGGCTTGTGAGTATTGTATTTGTGTCTGGCCACGAACAGTATTTTAAAAAATTGTTTCAGGTATATCCTTTTCAGTTTGTGGAGAAACCAGTCGCAAAGCAAAAAATTTACGAAGTACTGGACAAGATTGCCAGAGAGCAGACTTTTTACAATGAAAGTTTTTATTTTCAATATAAATGGGCTACTTTTCATATCAATTTGAAACAGGTGCTTTACTTTGCAAGTGAAGGGCGTATAGTCAGGATTTTAATGGAAGATGGAAGAGAGCATGTTTTCTATGAAAAGCTGGATGAACTGGAAGAGAAACTGGCCGGCTGCAATCACCGCTTTATGAGGATTCATAAATCGTATCTGGTAAATGAAAGGCAGATCGAGCAGTATCGTTATAAAAACATTGTAATGAGAAATGGGGATGTTTTAACTGTCAGCCGGGAAAAAAGGAGCTTAATTGGCAGGCATCATATGAATTTACTGTCAGAAAAGTGCTAAATATTACATTAGTGGTGCTGTTTTTTACATAAACCGCCAAAAGACAAACTTTTTTTTATAATGAAAAAGGAGTTGGAGATGACACATCTAAAATCATTTCTTTCAAGCATTTCTTTTGGCAGGCAGGGATTTATTTCCTGCCTGTTGTCTTTAGGTGTACACAAGTGCACATTTTATGGAAGAAATAATTTAAATTTTTTTGCAAATTATAACTGTGGGAATAAATTATTTTCACAGTTGATTTTCGAAACAGATTTCTTCTTATAAAATATTGACTTAGTTACACATATAGTAAACGACATAACAAATTTCTGCTTCCGGTTCCTGCTAAAGCCATATACGAAAGCTTTTGCAGGGCCGAAAGCGAAATTTGTAATGACGTTAACTATAGAGAATATGGGGGGATGCAGGTGAAGCTGGATTATCGTGACCTGGGGATTAGAATCAGAAAAAGAAGAGAAGAACTAAATATACCTCAGGCAGAGCTTGCCTCCAGAGCCGGTCTTTCAGTTCAGCATATCAGTAATGTGGAGAATGCAAAAAGCAGAGTTGGATTGGAGAAGCTGGTAAATATTGCCAATGCTCTTAACTGCTCTGTGGATCAGCTTTTATGCGGCAGCTTGCGGGTAGGAAGGCGGGCGGTTTATCATGATGAAATTGCTTCAATCATTGAAGAGTTTACTGATACAGAAATTCAAGTGCTCCCTGAATTTTTAAAAAACTACAATTATATTTATAAATTATTGAAAAATAATATAGAAAAAGATAAATAGGTATGAGGTGATTCAACCGGCGGAATTATAGTTCCGCCGGTTTTGCATTATCAGGATGCGTAAGGTTGCAGCAAAGTGCTTTCAACCTCTTTGATTTAAGTGATGCCGAAGCGGGCAGATGGGAGTAAAAATTGAAATGGAAAGAAAACAGCAGGGCGAAAATAACAGAATTGGCAGCGGCTATGTCAGTAACAGTTGGAAGTATTATTATTTGTATTATCTGCTGTGTGGCCTGGAGCAGTAATGGCAGACTGATCAAAGAAGTTCAGATTATTGTTGCTCCGGTTTTAATAACAATTAATTTATCGGTGTATTATTTACACTATCGGATAAAAATTTATAGTTTAGCAGATAGAGAAAACAAAATTTTGAAACAGCAGAATGAATATGTTCGTATCAGCTATGAAGAATATGAAAGTCAGTGGAGCAATTTAAGCAAAATGCGTCATGATCTGAAAAACAGTTGTGTTTTGGAGATGGATTATCTGGAAAAAGGACGATATGATCTTTTGATGGCACATTATAAAAAGAAGGTTGGAGCAGTGAAAAATAGGGAAAAATTTATTTATACGGGAAATATTGGAATTGATTCTATTGTTAATTTTAAGCTGGATGCAGCAAAAAAGATGCAAATAGCAGTAGAAAAAACAATACAGATCAATGGCCGGGTATCTATCGACCATGTTGATTTAAATATCCTGATTGGAAATTTAATGGACAATGCAATGGAAGCTGCCAGCGGCATGGATGCCGGAAAAAGGAAAATAAAGCTGGTGATGAGAACAGATAAAACAGCTTTTTTTCTGGAGATCAATAACGGTTTTAAAGGAGAGAGAATCAGAAACGAAAAGGGAGTTTTTTTAACAAATAAGAGAGAAAAAAAGTATCATGGAATTGGACTTAAGTCAGTGGAAGGGATAGTGAAAAAGTATGATGGGCAGATGGTGATTGATAGCCAAAAAAGTGAATTTTGTATTAAAGTACTTATTTACATGGATTCTCAATTGTGATATTTATTTTTGTGTGATAGAATAATAAGGTAATATAGGGGAAGTTTGGAAAACGTGTAAAATCAGCATGGGAGATCAATATGAAACTACTCAGTGCAATTGTTCCTTGCTACAATGAGGAAGAAAATATTGCAGACTTTTATCATGAATTTATAAAAAATGAAGCCTTTTTTAAGGAAAAAGAAGTGGAACTGGAAGTTTGGTATATTGATGACGGTTCTAAAGATGGCACCGCTTCTGAAGTGAAAAAGCTGATTCAAAAGGATGGACGCGTACATTTGCTTTCCTTTTCACGAAATTTTGGGAAGGAAGCGGCTATTTATGCAGGCCTTGAAAAAGTAAATGGTGATTATGTAGTGTTTTTAGATGCAGACCTTCAGGATCCTCCAGCGCTTTTACCGGAAATGTTTGGATTTTTGGAAGAAGGGTATGATTCTGTAGCTACCAGACGGGTTACCCGTAAAGGAGAGCCCCCCATCCGGTCTTTTTTTGCCAGAATGTTCTACAGGCTTATGAGGAAGATATCAAAAACTGAGATTATGGACGGGGCAAGAGATTACCGTTTGATGACCAGACAGGTAGTGGATTCTATCCTTTCCATACAGGAATATAACCGATTCAGCAAAGGGATTTTTGGCTGGGTTGGCTTTGAAACAAAATGGCTTGAATTTGAAAATATAGAACGGAAAAAAGGAGAGACAAAGTGGTCTTTCTGGAAACTGTTTCTTTATTCCCTTGACGGGATTACAGCTTTTTCTACGGCACCTCTTGGATTTGCTGCTTTTATGGGGGTACTTTTTTGTGTTTTTGCATTTGCACTTATTATTTTTACAATCGTCAGAAAAGCAATTTTTGGAGATCCAACTTCCGGCTGGCCTTCACTGGTTTGTATTATTTCTCTGATCAGCGGCGTACAGCTTTTTTGTCTGGGAATTGTGGGACAATATCTGGCAAAGACGTATATGGAGGTTAAAAGAAGGCCAATCTATCTTGTGAAAGAGGAAATATAAATGAATCAGTTGGAGGGACTTGTCAGTATCATCGTTCCGGTGTATAATGCCGGTATTTATATAGAAGAAACAATAAATTCCGTATGTGCCCAGACCTATACGGAATGGGAACTGATTTTGGTGGATGATCAATCTAAAGATAATACTCTGGCAGTGGTCAAAAGCTGTCTGGACGCTAAGGGCGATGAAAGAATTCGTCTGATTGAAAAAAAGACAAATGAGGGTGCTGCTGCCGCCAGAAATACAGGAATAGATGCTGCAAAAGGAAGATTCATTGCTTTTCTTGATGCAGATGATTTGTGGATGCCGGACAAGCTGGAAAAAGAGCTTGCATTTATGCAGGAAAAACAGGCGGCATTTGTGTTTACTGCTTATGAATTTGGGGATGAAAATGCACTGGGTACCGGAAAAGTCGTGCATGTGCCGGAAGAACTTACTTACAGGAAGGCGTTGTCCAGAACAGTGATCTTTACAACAACAGTCCTTTTTGACAGTGAAAAAACCGGCCGGGACCTTATTAAAATGCCAATGGTTAAAAGCGAGGACACTGCAGCCTGGTGGAAAATATTAAAGTCCGGCATTACTGCATACGGACTTGATGAGGTGCTGGCGGTGTACAGAAGACCGCCCTCTTCCCTATCGTCCAATAAGCTGGAGGCGGTTAGAAGAATATGGAATTTGTACAGAAGAGAAGAAAAGCTTTCTTTGACGTACAGTTGTTATAATTTGTTTTTCTGGGCAGTTCGCGCCACGCTGCGAAGGCTCTGAAAACATGATTGATGCAATATCGCAAAAACCCTGCGGTGCATGTGGAGGTAAAAGTGAGACGTTTTGAAGCAATAAAAAGAGTGATTGTGCTGGGACTCAGCTTTGTAGGGCTTTTCATACAGACAATTATTTATGGATATATATGGATCAACTACTATTATCCTATTGTAAATGATTTTAACAGAGGCCTAAAATTTTACCGTTATGGACACCTGCTGATTATTACGATATATTTTATTTTATTGTTTTTCTTTGCCAATACTTATGGCGGATTAAAAATTGGATATTTAAAAACAATAGATGTGTTTTTATCACAGATGTTTTCACTACTTTTTGTAAACATTATCACTTATGGACAAATTTCACTTATGAATAATAATCTGGTTTTGCCGGATTATCTGATAGAGGCAACACTTATACAGGTTTTGTTTGCCGGTGTATGGACAGCGTTGTGTAATACCGTTTACCGCAAGGTGTTTCCGCCAAGGGAAATGCTGCTGATTCACGGGGAACGCAACATAGATGATATTTTAAGAAAATTTGCATCCCGCAGGGACAAATACAAAATTGTAAAATGCATTGATGTAAAAGAAGGACAGGCAAAATTAGAAGAAGAGGTGGTAAAGGGCTATGGGGCTGTGGTGCTGTGGGATATTCCCACCCAGGAGCGCAATCGTCTTTTAAAGTTCTGCTACAGCAGGTTTATCCGAGTATATATGATGCCTAAAATTCCTGATGTATTGATTAAAGGATCTGACCAGCTTCATTTGTTTGACACCCCGATTCTTTTAACAAGAGAATATGCACTGAAGATTGAACAAAGAGCAGTCAAACGTTTGATAGACCTTGTCTGTGCGGTTATTCTTTTAGTGGTAACATCGCCTTTTATGCTGATCACGGCAATACTGGTCAAATGTTATGACGGCGGGCCGGTATTATATAAACAGATACGCTGTACAAAGGGCGGCAGGGAATTTAAGATTATGAAATTCAGAAGTATGCGTGTGGATGCAGAAAAGGATGGAGTAGCAAGGCTGGCGGCAAAAAATGATAACAGGATTACCCCGATTGGAAAGTTTATTCGCGCAGTGCGGATTGACGAACTGCCCCAGTTGTTTAATATTCTGGCAGGGGATATGTCTTTTATCGGCCCAAGGCCGGAGCGGCCGGAGATTATCAGGCAATATGTGGAGGAAATGCCGGAGTTTGCGTTTCGCATGAAGGTGAAGGCGGGCCTGGCAGGTTATGCGCAGGTTTATGGAAAGTATAACACGACGCCTTATGATAAATTAAAGTTGGATTTGTTTTATATTGAAAATTATTCCGTTTGGCTGGACTTAAAATTGATGCTTTTGACGTTAAAAATATTGATCAGGCCCGAAAGTACAGAAGGAGTGGACAGCACGCAGGTAACAGCAATGAAGTCTCTGAAAGCGGAGGAATCTTTAGAAAATGAAAATGGAAATGAATGAAGAATATTTAAATAAAGGGATGGATTTAAAAAGGCTGGCGCTGTATCTTCAAAAAAAGATATGGCTTGTTATAATGTTTGCCATTTTGGGAGCTACCTGTGGCGGAATTATCTATCAAGTGGTGCGTGCAATGAAAATGCCGGTGGAGTATGCATCGGTTTCCAAATTATATATTAGCTTTGGCAACGATGAAAATGGAGATGTGTATCAGTACTATAATGGATATACTTGGAATGATTTAATTGATGCGGATCCTATTTTAGATATAGTGATGAGTAATCTTCCGGGATATGACGCAGATCAGGTGCGCGAGGCTACTACGGCAGAGATCTTATCAGATATCCGGCTTCTTACCATAACAGTAAGAGGAGACAATGAAAAATTTGTACGTGAAATCCGAAATGCAATGGAAAGCGGACTTCGGGAATACGCAAGGGATGCCAAGGAATTGAACCAGATTGCTGTGATCCGTTCCGGTGCACCAGAGAGAGTATATTGGGATGAAAGGACTACCGAGGCTTGTGTGACGGGGGCAGTGCTGCTTGGAATTCTGGCAATGCTGATTATTGGATTTAGTTATGTATTGGATGAATCAGTGTATGTGCAGGAAGATCTGGAAAAGAAATATGCCTGCAGGGCTCTTGGAATTCTTACACGGAATCAAAAAGGGCTTCAGCCTTATGCAAGAGAATTAAAGTCTAACCTTAAGTATCTTATGGGAGAAGAAAGAACCTTTGCGGTTTTAGACATGGATAATCATGCAGATACCCGGAAGCTTGAAGTAGAAAGGCTTCTGAATACAGATGATGCCGATGGACTGCTGGGGACTATGCCGGCCGCTGAAGAGGACTTCACATGGAATATCCCAGGCAGGGAAAAGGCACCGGAAGTAAAAAGCGAGTGGGATATTATTGCTTTTAATGAAAATATTTTATCAGGAGAAGAGTGTAAAAAGATCAGAGAGACTTCCGGCGTGGTTATACTGCTTCCCTTTGGAAAAGATACAGGGCGTAAAACCTCCCGTATTTTATCCTTTTTGAAAAATCAGGATTGTAAGGTGCTTGGAATGGTGATTGCCCAGGCAGATGAAGAATTTTTAAACAGATATTTTGCATAACAGATAGAAAGGCGGTACTGCGGCAGGTTTGTAAGTGCGCAGAGGAATGGGATGAAATCGAAATTGCAGGTGTTGGTATCAACGGTAGATGCCCAGGTGGAAAAAACTGCTTCCAGAATGAATTTGGAAACAGACGCTATTATTGTGAATCAATGTGACCGGAATGCTGTTTTTGAATATATTTATAATGATAAATTGATTCAGTGTTACCTTATGACAGATCGGGGAGTGGGACTTAGCAGAAATACCGCGCTGATGCATTCTGACCATGAATATTGTTTGTTTTCAGATGAAGATATTGTTTTTGATCCCGGATATGAGAAGATCGTCTGCAATGCCTTTCAAAAGAATCCAGATGCAGATCTGATCACTTTTAACTTTAAAGTCCATCCAGAAAGAAAAACTTACTATAATCAGGAGAATAAGAGAATACGCTGGTATAATTATGGAAGATATCCTACCTTTGCAGTGGCAGCAAGAACAGAGTCCCTGCGCCGGGCAAATGTAAGCTTTTCTCTTCTTTTTGGAGGCGGGGCCAGATATAGTAACGGGGAGGACAGTCTGTTTTTACATGACTGCTTGAAAAAAGGGCTGCACCTTTATGCGGACACAGGGGAGCTGGGGCAGGAAACTTACAGAGAGTCAACCTGGTTTAAAGGATATACAGAAAAATTTTTTGTAGACAGAGGCGTATTATATCATTATCTTTATGGAGGGATGGCGGAGGTTTTTTCGCTGCGATTCCTTTATGCACATAAAAAGGAAATGTTGAAGGAAATATCTGTGAACAAGGCATACAAACTGATGAAGCAGGGGATCAAGGAAGGAAAGAAGCGGTATTAAAAATTATGATTTTATACATTTTTGTGGCGGTGCTTACAGTTTTTCTTGGATGGATGGTAAACAACCACTGTAAGGTACAACAAAATATAGTCAGCAGGCAGCAGATACTAAACGGACTTTGTCTGGTATCTGTTTTTCTGCTTTTGTTTGGACTTGCTGCATGCAGGCTGAATGTGGGAAATGATTATGCAAAGTATGTAGAGTTTATGCACCTGATCAACTGTGATGCTTTTGTGCCTACGGAGGTGGGATTTAACTGGATTGTAAGGATTATTTACAGCCTTTCCGGTTTTGAAAATTATTTGTTGGTATTTGCCTTTTTTGCCTTTTTCACGGTTCTGGTGTTTATGGCAGCGATCTATAAGCAGGCGGATTCTTTTGGATTTTCCTTCTTTTTGTTTATGGCATTCGGATACTATTTTCAGTCTTTTAATACGGTAAGGTATTATCTGGCGCTGGCGATTGCGGTGGCAGCAATTCCTTATGTGCTTCGCAGGCAGTGGCTTAAATTTATTTTTCTGGTACTTCTCGGGGCAACGCTGCATAAATCTATTCTTGTGGTAATACCTTTATATTTTCTTGCTTCCCTTGCATGGAAGAAATGGCAGCTGGCATTGGCGGCAGTATTGTGTACAACTTTCTTTTTTATGCAGGATTTCTATTTAAAGGTGGTAGTATTTCTCTACCCCACTTATGAAGATACGGAGTATTTAGAGGGAGGAACGAGCCTTGTTAACATCGCAAGATGCTTGGCTGTCCTAATCTTTTCTTTGATATATTATAAAAAGTCTGTGAAGGACAGCAGGCGGAACATGTTTTATTTTTACTGCAATCTTGGGGCGCTGGTCATGTATGTATGCTGTTCTTTTCTTCCTATTATTTCAAGGATCGGGTATTATCTGACAATCACTCACATCTTTTTCCTCCCGGCGCTGATTCATGGGGTGGAAAACAGGAAGCTGAAAAAAATATATACTGCTGGAGTGATTGGTGCGGCGGTTTTGTATTTTGCGGTGTTTATTTTAATGAAAGCCGGGAATGACGGGCTTCGTATTCTGCCCTATGAAACCTTTATGTTTCATGATATGGTGCCGATCCTTTCGGATGTGAATTAAGGAAAAAGAATTTGAGAGGAATGAAACAGGTGTTTTTTTCGATTATTGTAGTGTGTTTAAATCCGGGAGACAAGCTGAAAAAGACTCTGGATAGTATAAAGCAGCAGAGCTTTCGGGATTATGAGATAATTATAAAAGATGGGATATCCAGGGATGGCTCTCTTGATTATGTAAGGAAACTTGCAGCGCAGCAGGAGTTTAAGAAGCAGGAACAATTTGAAAAAGACGGGAAAACAACCACTGTACCTGTGATCAGGATTCTGGAAAAAAAGGACACCGGAATTTATGATGCCATGAATCAGGCGGTGGAGGAAGCTGCCGGAGCGTATGTCTATTTTTTAAATTGCGGAGATTGTTTTTATTCGGAAGATGTGCTTAAAAAAATGGCAGAGTTTATAAAGGAAAAAGAAAATGCAGGTGTACCGGGAATTTTTTATGGAAATATTTTTGAACGTCTTACCAGGCAGCAGGTGATTTCCAATCCTCATATAGATGCATTTGGATGTTATCGTAATGTGCCCTGTCATCAGGCCTGCTTTTATGACACAAGATTGGTTAAGGCCCATCCGTTTCAGACAAACTATCTGGTAAGGGCAGACTATGAACAGTTTTTATGGTGCTTTTTTAAAGGAAGCCTAAGGAGCAGCACAGCCTTTTACTATACAGAGCTTATGATTGCAGATTATGAGGGAGGCGGCTTTTCGGAAACAAAAGAAAACCGGAAGAGATCCCAAAAAGAGCATAAAGAAATTACCCGGAAGTATATTCCGGCAGGGCAGCTTTTCAAGTTTAAGCTGATCATGTGTCTTACCCTTGCTCCGCTGCGTACAATGATTGCTGAAAACGAAAAAACTGCGGGAATTTATAATCGTTTGAAAAAGATGCTGTATCTTCGCAGATAGAAAGGCATGGGGTAATTTATGAAAAGAGTTTTGTGGATATGCAATATTATGCTGCCAGCCATAGGGCGGGAACTTCATTTACCTTACAGCAACCGGGAAGGATGGCTTTCCGGTATTTTTGAAAAGGTATGTGGAAAGGAGGCACCTTTTGTTTTAGGAGTCTGCTTTCCTCTTGACAGGCAGCAAAAGTTGACCGTACAGGGAGTGGAATGTTATTCTTTTGTGGAAAATCTAAATGCGCCGGAGGAGTATGCACCAGAGCTGGAAACTACTTTCAGGCAGATCTTTGAGGATTTTAAACCGGATATGATTCATATTTTTGGAACAGAATTTCCTCATACGCTGGCAGCGGTAAGAGCTTTTCACAACCCTCGGAAAACATTGATTGGTATACAGGGATTATGTGGAGAAATTGCAAAGGTATACATGGCAGGCATTCCGGAAAAGGTGCAAAATCAAGTTACATTTCGGGACTGGCTGAAAAAGGATTCCATCCGCCAGCAGCAGGAGAAATTTAAAAAACGAGGGGCACATGAGCAGGAGGCCATAGCCGGATGTGGGAATATTACCGGAAGAACCCGGTTTGACCGGGAAGGCACCGCAAAGATTAATCCCCATGCACTATATTTTCCCATGAATGAAACCATGAGGAAAGAATTTTATACAGGGCAGTGGAATCTGCTTAAATGCCGGGAGCATAGTATTTTTTTTGGGCAGGGAGATTATCCTTTAAAGGGAATGCATTTTGTGCTTGAGGCGATGGCGATACTGATTCAAAAGTACCCGGATGCAGTGCTTACAGTAGCAGGAAACAGTGTAATAGAGCATCATACACTCAAGGAAAGAATAAAGCTTCCCGCCTATGGAAAGTACCTGCTTTCCCTGATAAAGAAATACAAGCTGGAGGATAAGGTATTTCTTGCCGGGAAGCTTTCCGCCCAGGAAATGAAGGAGCAGTTTTTAAGGTCCAGCGTGTTTGTCTGCGCTTCCGTACTGGAAAATTCTCCCAACACAGTAGGGGAGGCGCAGCTTTTAGGGGTTCCAGTGGCGGCCTCTGATGCAGGGGGAATACCGGATATGATCAGGGATGGAAGAGATGGACTTTTGTTTCCTGCCGGAGATGTGGCGGCAATGGCGGAAAAAATAGAAGCCTTATGGGACAGAAGCAAAGATGCCGATGGACTCTGCCTTGCAGAAAGAATATCTATGCAGGCAATCAAAAGAGCCCGCATTACCCATGATGCAGAAAATAATTATTTAAGACTTGTGGAAATATACAGAGTGATAGGGGAAAGGGAATGACAGTTACCTTTATATCGAATTATATTAATCATCATCAGATTCCTTTTTCAAATGCCTGCTATGAGTTATTAGGTGAAAAGTACCATTTTATTCAGACGCAGCCTATGGAGCAGGAGCGGTTGTCTATGGGATGGAGCAGTGAGGGGGAAAAACTGCCTTATGTGTCTTTTGCTTATGAGGATGAAGCGTCCTGCAAAAAGCTTATTATGGAAAGTGATGTACTGCTTGCAGGCTGGAGCGGGCGTGAGGATTTGGTGGAGGAGCGTTTAAATGCCGGAAAACTGACGATCCGCATCAGTGAACGCCTTTATAGGGAAGGGCAGTGGAAAGCTATTTCTCCAAGGGGCCTTTATCATAAATATAAAGAGCATACCAGATACAGGAAAAAACCTGCTTATCTTTTATGTGCAGGGGCATATGTGGCTTCTGATTTTCATCTCATTCATGCTTATCCGGGAAAAATGTTCAAGTGGGGATATTTTCCAGAGGTGAGATATTATGAAAAGAACCAGTTGATGCGGATGAAGCAGTCGGATGGACAGATTCATATCGTATGGGCTGGCAGATTTATTCCTCTAAAGCATCCAGAGTATATGGTAAGGCTTGCCAGAAGTCTCAAAGGAGTGGAGAAATTTCACATTCATATGGCAGGTAGCGGAGAGATGGAAGAAGAATTAAAGCGTCTTTCCAGAGAATATAATGTGGAGGACAAACTTACCTTTTACGGATTTCAAAAGCCGGAAGAAGTGCGCTCTATTATGGAAAAATGCCAGATTCATATTTTTACCAGCAACTATTTAGAGGGCTGGGGGGCAGTAGTAAATGAAGCTATGAACAGCGGATGTGCGGTAGTTGCAAACGTGCAGGCAGGGGCAGTTCCTTATTTGATCCGGCACATGGAAAACGGTATGATTTATCCAGGTGGAAGCTATAAAAAAATGGAAGAAGCAGTTTGCTTTCTTTTGAAGCATCCAAAGGAAATGGAGCGGATGGGGGAAAAAGCCTATGAGACAATCACTGGATTGTGGAATGCGCCTCATGCGGCAAAGGAACTGCTTCGGATGATAGGGGAACTAAAAGAAGGCAATTTTATGCCGCCTAAGGAAGGTCCTTTAAGTCCAGCCGAAGTAATAGCACCAGAGCGGATGTATAAGAGCATAGGCAGCAAATAATTGGTTTTATAAATTTGTGTCGGAGCGATGCGCAAACGCTCCGGAATGGAGAATAGAATGGAAGATGAAAGAAGACCTATATGGATCAGTGTGATTGTGCCGGTTTATAATACGGTCGATCTGCTGCAAAGATGTGTGGATTCCATACGCAGACAGACATACCGGAATCTGGAAATTATTTTAGTAGATGACGGTTCTACGGATAACAGTGGTGCACTGGCAGAAAAGTTTGCATTAGAGGACAGGAGAGTGCGGGTTTTTCATAAGGAAAACGGTGGTTCTTCTTCTGCCCGAAATCTTGGAATTTCTAAAGCCAGAGGGGATTTCATTGGTTTTGTGGACAGTGATGATTATATAGAACCGGAAATGTATGAAAGGCTTTTGCAGGTTGCAGTGGAGGAAAACCTGCTTATGGTGCAGACTTCAAGGGATGAGATTGATGAAGAGGGAAATCTTTTGCCTAATGTCTGTGAACCTCCAAAGGAGCCGGAGCTTTGGGACTGCCAGCATTTTATGCGGGAGCTGCTGCTCCATAAGGGGGACTGTTCCTTTTGTACAAAGCTGATTCATGCCTCTTTATTAAAGGAAGAACGTTTTCCAGAAGGGGAACTGAATGAGGACTTTTATCTGCTTGTAAAACTGCTTCCTAAAATATCGGCGGTTGCGGTGATGCCCTGGCAGGATTATCATGTTTTTTACCGGTATGGAAGCAACACCCGTACCAAAAGAAAGGATGAATTTCCACAGGTGTTTACGGATATTGTGAAAAATGCAGACAGAGTGTATGCCATTGTGGAAAAAGAATATCCGGAGCTTTTGCCGGAAGCAATGCGGTTTGAGCTGTTTCAAAGGCTGGATTATATGCTTCATATTCCCATTTCTATGATGAACAGAAAAAATACATTTTATTGTCAGGTAAAGGAATATTTAAGGAAGCATAAAGAAGATGTGCGCAGATCGCCTTATCTTACAAAAAAGAATAAGACCTACCTGCTGCTTCTTGGCACAGCCCCTAAATTTGTCAGAAAAGTACATAGATTGCTACAATTATTAAAGGGAAAAGGGAATGAGTAAATCCTTGGCGAAACAAAGAAACTTAATTTTTATTCTGGTAATGGGAATACTGCTTTTTTTACAAATTGGGTGTCTTCTTTATTATGGCAGCAAAAAAGCTGGTTTTCATGAAGATGAGCTTTACACCTACTATTCTACCAATAAAACGGCAGGACTGTCGGTAACGGACAGACAGTGGATGGAAAAGGAGGCACTTCGGAATGATTTTGTGGTGCTTTCCGGGGAGAAATTCCGTTATGATGTGGTGAAGCAGATGCAGTCATGGGATGTGCACCCTCCGGTTTATTATTATATTTTCCACACAGCCTGTTCTTTGTTTCCTGATATATTCAGTAAGTGGCTGGGAATCGGAGTAAATCTAATTGCCTATATCATTACCTACCTGTTGCTGGCTTATGGTGTTTACACAACAGTTACTATAAGATGGCAGGGCGAGGACGAAAAGAGGAAGGGTAGGGCACTGGCTTTTTTGACTTGTCTTGCATGGGGGCTTTGTCCGGCAGTGATTTCAGGGGTTATGTTCATCCGTATGTATCAGTGGCTTACCCTTTTTGTTCTGCTGTGTATGGACCTGCATCTTCGAGTGATGAAAAGGCAGGATTTTAAAATAAAAAGTTTTTTTCTTCCTTTGGGAATTACTGTGTTTCTTGGTTTTTTAACTCAATATTATTATATTATTTTTCATTTCTTTTTAGGGGCAGGTTTTTGCTTTTACCTTCTCAAGAATAAAAAAATCAGGCAGCTATGCGCTTATGTGGCTGCTTGTGCTGCCGGACTGGGACTGGCAATTTTGTATTATCCTGCCAGTTTATCCCATATTTTCAGGGGATACCGGGGGACGGAAGCGGTCAGTGAGTTTAGTAATGCTTCAAATACATGGGACAGACTTAAGTTTTTTGGAGGACTATTTGATGAGTATGTCATGAATGGTACTTTGAGCTGGTGGCTTTTGCTGATCTGCCTGCTGACAGTTACAGTATGGTCTTGGAAAAAAAGGAAAGGTGAAAGATGGAAAATTGTAAATGAAAGTACAGGGCTGTTACTGTTTGCCGGAGCTGGATATTTTTTTATTGTATCTAAAACAGCATTGATTTTAGGTGAAACTTCTAACAGATATCAGCTTCCTGTCTATGGTATTTTTCTGCTTTTGCTTTTGTATGGCATTTTGAGTCTGACAGAGGTGATTTTCTCATGGGTGTTTAGCTGGTCTGGCAGACATAAAGAAAATAATAAAAGTGTGGTTTACTGGGCTGTCATAGCGGGGAGCATTGTTATTTTACTTATGAATGGTCTGGCACTTAAAAATGAAAAAGTTTTTTTCCTCTATGAAGAAGAAAAAGAAATCATGGAATATGTAAAGGCTCATAAAAATGAACCTGTGGTAATTTTTTATAATGAGGCGTCAGACGATCATGTGTGGTGGCTGTCCGATGAACTGATGAATTATGATAAATTTTATTTTGCAAGTCAGGGAAATCAGGAGCAGATTACGGACAAAACAATTTTAGAAAGCAGCCGGCTGCTGGTTTACGTGGCCGATTATGAGAACAAAGAAGATAGTCTTAAAAAACTGCTTGATGCAAATAAGCATTTGACCACTTATGAGGTGATTGCCCAAAAGGGATTGTGGACATTGTATGAAATGCAGTAAAATAAGGCTTTGCAACCAGAAAGCAACATCAAAAAACTTAAACGCAACATGAGATTGATCGAAGTTGCCTCCGCGCAACTGTATGATATAACCATACAGTTCAGCTAAAGACAGCCGCTTTTATGAATAAATTTTAGCGGAAGACAAGGAGGAAAAATAGAAATGAGTTTTGGAGAAAATCTACAGTATTTAAGAAAACAAAAAGAAATTACGCAAGAACAATTGGCAGAACAGCTTGAGGTATCCAGGCAGTCTGTTTCCAAATGGGAGTCAGGACAAAGCTATCCTGAAATGGAAAAACTGCTTCAGATCTGCAGCATGTTCCATTGCAATATGGACACTTTAATGCAGGGGGATGTAAGCAGTGCTTTTGCAAAAGACAGCTATGGATACGATAAATTTAAAAATACCTTCAGTAAAATGATTGCTGCCGGTGTGGGAATATTGCTTTTGGGCATTAGCTTAATGATGCTGCTTTGCGGAGCCGGTATTGAGGAAGATATAGCGACAGCAGTCTTTTTTGTATTACTGATTGTATCTGTTATGATTTTTATTGTGCTTGGAATGCAGAGTGGACGTTTTAATGAAAAACATCCCCAGATAGAAGATTTTTATACGGAAGAAGAGAAGGAGAAGGCATATAAACGTTTTATTATTGGAATTGCCTTAGGCGTAGGGCTGATTTTAGTCGGCTGCCTTTTTGTCATTGTTGCAGATGCCAGGGTGGAAAACTTACATCTTACCGATATGGTACAGACGGAAAAGCAGGACTATTTCATCAATGGAATTTTTATGTTAATTGTTGCGGCAGCCTCTTCCTTACTTACCTTTACAGCACTGCAGAAGGAAAAATATAACATTAAAGGATATAATAAAGAAAATAATCCTTCCCCTGAGCGGAAAAAAAGAAATGAACTGATTGGAAAATTATGCGGTTGTATTATGCTTGTGGCGACTATTGCCTTTTTCCTGATTGGATTTATAGAGGGAGGATGGGCAGTTTCCTGGTTTGCCTATGTGGTAGGAGGAATTCTTTGTGCTATAGTGGCAATTGCTTTGAGCAGAGGGGATGAGTAGGAATAAAATTTTGTTTTTTAGTTATGCGTGACATCTCAGCTCTGAAAGGTAAAAATTTT